>NZ_JADXDQ010000025.1:0-25973 GCF_015831295.1 Streptococcus sp. NLN64 | reverse complement strand
GATTTCGCTATCCCTTCCTCTCCCCGCTACCTCACGATAGTCAGGCTTGGGAGTCGCTATTGGGTTCACCGGTAGCAGGTGCCCACAGAGGACTTACACCTCAGATGTACGACATGCCCGTCGTACCAAAAAAAGACTTGAATCTCTATCATAAGATTCAAGTCTTTTTTCTTACAAGCATAGCCTACTTATTTTGATTTTTTAACAGACAAAATTTTGACATCGTAGCTGCCCACAGGTGTTTGTACAGTGACTGTATCCCCTGTTTTACGACCGATTAGGGCTTGTCCAATTGGACTTTCGTTGGAAACCTTGTTAGCAAAGGCATCTGCTCCTGCAGACCCAACAATCATATAGGTTTCTTTCTCAGTTTCACCCACTTCTTGGATGGTAACAGTTTTGCCAATTGCGACTTCGTTTTTAGCTACAGAATCAGAATCAACGATTTCTGCATTACGAATCTTGTTTTCCAGGTCTGAAATTTGACCTTCAACAAAGGCCTGCTCATCCTTGGCTGCCTCGTACTCACTGTTTTCTGACAAATCTCCGTATGAACGGGCGATTTTAATGCGTTCGACCACTTCAGGGCGACGAACGAGTTTGAGTTCTTCCAGTTCTTTTTCAAGCTTTTCTTTTTCAGCCTGAGTCATTGGATAGGTTTTTTCTGCCATGATTTCTCACTTTCTAATTGGAACTAGCTGATAGATTGGCTAGTTTGGAATTGACATGCTCCTCTACATTTCGATTGTGCTCTTCGATATTATTGGCATAATAAACAGTACCGGTATCAACATCAGCAACAAAGTAGAGGTAATCTGTCTTATTCGGCTCAATGGTCGCGCGGATAGCTGCCATTCCTGGACTATCAACTGGCCCCGGCATCAAGCCTTGATTTTTGTATATGTTGAATGGGGAATCAATGTTGGTATCAATACCAGCATCTTCAGCCAGGGTTGTTTTCTGGCCAAGTTTACCCATAGCATACAGGATAGCAATATTACTTTGAAGTGGCATTTGTTGGCTAAGACGATTGTTAAAAGCACTCGCAATATTCTTGCGATCTTCATCGGTCGCCCCTTCTTTTTCAACAAGGGAAGCCAAGGTCAAAATATCATTTACTGATTTTTGCTGTTCTGAGATTGTACCGTAGAATTGAGCCAGATTGGCATCCATTGCGGCAATCATCTGGTCAATCAAGTTTTCTACTGTATCCCCTTCATTGTAATCATAGGTTGCTGGGAAAAGATAGCCTTCTAAGCGATATTTAACCCCAGATTCTTTAGATGGAAGACTGGACAGCAAGGTTGGATATTTGGCTTTTTCTGCTTCTATAAAAGCATCATCCTGAACCTTCGCCATGAATTCTTCCTTGCTGAAAATACTTTTTTCTTTTCCGTCTTTGGAAGCTGCATTCAGCGTCACTACATCCGCAATTTGCTCCAAGGTATAACCTTCAGGAATGGTTATTTTACCTAAAGACGGGGCAACAGGACTTTCTGTTCCACCTTCCTTCAAGCGTTCAATAATTTCTTCCACATCCATATTTTTTTGCAGGTTATAGTAACCAGATTGGAAATCAGTATGATTGCGGAATTGGGTGTAAAAATTGAAAACTTGGCCACTCTCAATCAAACCGGCATCTTCCAAAATTCGACCAATTTCACGGTTGGAAGAGCCAATTGGAATTTCTACTTGGACATACTCGGTTGAGTCTTTATCAATAGGTCCAAGAGCGGACTGAACATAGGTATATCCAAAAATTCCAGTAGCAATCAAGCAAACAAGCAAGATTAGGGTTACGATCCCGACTATCTTTTTGGCTACTTGATTCTGCTTTCTTCGTTTTTCTAAGCGTTTTTCCATATCGTCATCTTCTCCTTGCCAGGCAACGGCTTCAACCCGAGCCAACTTGGCTTCCTTGACAGGCGCCAGGCTTTGCTTGTTTTCTTCGGCAGCAAAAGAGAGGGACTTCCCAGGGGCTGCTTTCATGCGGATGTGCGATCCAGGTTGTTTCTGTTGAATCGCTTCGGCATGGGCTTTTTCTTTTGCGGCCGGGACGCTCCTTTGTTTGCGGAGAGCCTCGGTCTCAATAGTCTTGGTGTGTTTTTTCCCAATTGATAGAGGAATCTGTACAGATTTTCCACGGCGCTTGGTCTCTTGAGATTTATTGGTCTTAGCCTCTCCTTGTGTCCCACGTACTGCTTGTAGGGGCACCTTAGGTGGCTGCTTTTGACCTAAATCCTGCTGTTCAGACTCAGCCCCAGTCGGTTTCACAGCCTCAAGCTCACGCGCCTGCTCTTTGGCAATCGTCTCCATTTTAGCCTGCTGTGCAGCCAGCATGGATTCCTGTCGTTTTTTCTTAGATTGGGAAAGGTCTCTTAAAATTTGCTCTTTAAAGCTGAGACCTCTTCGTCTGTCATCTTGGTCAGCCAAAGGCGGGACCTCCTTCTTACTAATCTAGATTATTATATCACAAAGACCTCCATTTCCAATATCGATTAACGGCTATTTTCCCAAAGCATATCAAACCATTTTTCTCCTGCATAAGTAGAAGAGGAAGGTCCAAGCAACTTAAAACCCTGTTTTTCATAAAAGCCTATCAAGTAATCGTGACAAGTGAGGTTAATCCCCTCACGGCCATCCTGTATCGCCACTTGCTTGAGCTCATCTAAGAGAATGGTTGCAAGACCACGCTTCTGGGCCTCTGGGGCCACAGACAAACTGGTAATTGAAATATAACCACCTGTTTTTTCACTAAAATCTTTGGCTTCATAAAAATTCCGATCCACCAAAGTACGTTCAGGAACTACCGGCCCTTCAATATAAGCTAGGATGCGGTTTTCTTTTTCATAGACCAAAAAACTGGTTTTGATGTTTTGGATATGGACGGCCAGGGTTTCGCGAGGCAAAGCTTCTTTTTGTCCAAAATTTTGGACTTCAATCTCATACAAGCGGTCCAGGTCTGCCATTGCTGCTAATCGAATCATGATTCCTCCAAAAAAAGAAGTGGAGGTCGGGCTCAGCCCGCCTCTCTTCATGGGTTATTGAATATTATTGGTTAAATTTGCTAAGAGCTGCTCAAAAGAGTGCTCATAAGTCTGGATATCTCCAGCTCCCATAAAGACGAAGATGGCTTTGTCATGGTCGAGCAAAGGAGAGACATTGTCAACGGTAATAATGCCACCTTTTTTCTGGACCTTCTCAGCCAAATCTTCCACGCGCACCTGTCCATTGTCCACTTCTCGAGCAGAACCATAAATCTCAGCTAAATAAACGGAATCCGCCAAATTCAGAGCATCCGCAAACTCATCCATCAAGGCAATCGTCCGCGTGAAGGTATGGGGTTGGAAAATGGCGACAATCTCTTTACTTGGATACTTCTGACGAGCCGCATCGATGGTCGCTATAATTTCCGTTGGATGATGAGCGAAGTCATCAATGATTGTTACACCATTCACAATCTTTTCTGTAAAACGACGTTTAACCCCAGCGAAAGTTGTCAAGTGCTGGCGTGCCAAATCCAAATCGAAGCCAATCGTATACAGCAAGCCAATCACTGCTGTTGCATTCATCACATTATGCTTCCCATAGGTTGGAATATGGAACTGTCCCAGCTCTTCCCCTCGGAATACCACAGTGAAGGTTGAACCGGTGGTCAAACGTACCAAATCTTTGGCAATAAAATCATTCTGCTCAGGGTCAAATCCATAGTAGTAAATCGGCGCATCCGCTGTAATTTTTCGAAGAGACGGATCTTCCCCATAAATGAAGAGACCTTGTTTGACATTTTTCGCATAGGTATCGAAGGCATCAAACACATCATCTAAACTAGTGAAGTAATCGGGATGATCGAAATCAATATTGGTAATAATAGAATAGGCTGGGTGATAGGGCAAAAAATGGCGCTCGTACTCATCCGATTCAAATACAAAATAGCCAGCTTCTTTTGATCCACGACCAGTCCCGTCCCCAATCAAATAGGAAGTATCTGTCATGTTAGAAAGTACATGGGCCAAGAGACCTGTGGTTGAGGTTTTGCCGTGTGCCCCTGCAACTCCAAGACTAGTGAACTGTTCCATGAATTCACCCAGGAATTCATGGTAGCGCCGGTAGGACATGCCTTGTGCTTCCGCCGCAGCCAATTCTACATTATTACTTGCCTTGAAGGCATTTCCAGCAATCAACTCCAAATCAGGAGAAAGGTTAGCCGCGTCAAAAGGAAGGATTTTGATCCCCTCTTGTTCCAAACCACGTTGGGTGAAGTAATACTTGTCAACATCACTCCCCTGTACTTCATAACCCATTTGGTGTAGCATAAGGGCTAGGGCGGACATGCCCGAACCCTTGATTCCGATAAAATGAAAACGCTTGGTCATTTTTTCTCCTTCTCACCCGTCAACTTACGCAAATCCAGTTCTTGATTGGTTTGACGAGGAGTTACTTTCTGTTCTTTCTCTTGGTAAATTTGACTCTTTCTTAGAAAGTCGTAGGAATCTTTATTAGCCGACTTTTTAGGTTTCCGTCCACGAGACCCACGTAAATCAGCTAAAATATAGCGCTCCTGACTTAAATTCTGACTATACTTTCGGTAATCAGAAGCAGACTCCTGTTGAAACAAAGCTGTTGGTTCTGTCTTGAGCCGACGACTCTGCAATTCTTTTCGAAAGGTTTGGTTGGGATCATCCTGAAGATAGGCCGCGGACCGCTTTTGACGCACACTTTCCCTGGCCTCTTCTCGTCCCAAAGCCGCATCCGTTTGAAAGGTTTTCGCCTCTTGCGGAAGCTCAACTTCCTGCCTTACATTGGAAATAGGAGCCCAATCATAGATCGCCTTGTCTTCATAGTCTCCCTTAATATTCGAAATCAAATCTGACTCTTCATAGAGATTCAAATACTTGCGTTCCTCAAAAATCGGTTCCAAAGGAAATTGTTTATCTGCCATCGTTCTATCCTTTCAAACTTCAATTATAGCGTTTTTTCCGCGATTTTCAAGTTTCTTCTCCCCAGCTTTTATGAAATTCCTAAAATTTCCTTGATTTCCTCCAAACTCATAGCCTCATTTGGACGCCCAGCATCCAAAATAGACCCAAGCAAGTTGCGTTTATTTTCTTGTAATTCAAAAATCTTTTCTTCGATGCTCCCCTTCGTAATAAATCGATACACTTGGACAGGATTCTGTTGCCCCATACGATGAGCTCGACCAATCGCCTGCTCCTCCACTGCAGGGTTCCACCATAAATCCAAAAGAAAAACCGCATCTGCCCCTGTCAAGTTAAGGCCAACACCACCTGCTTTTAAGGAAATTAGAATGCCATCCCCCTGCCCCTGATTAAAGGCATGACTAATCTCCTGCCTTTCCTGGGCTGGGGTTGATCCCTGAATAGTGTAGAAATTCAAACCCTGTTGCTCAACCAATTCTGCCACCAGGTCTAACATACCTACGAATTGAGAAAAAATTAGCAGCCGCTGCCCACTTTCCTTGGCTCGGGCAACCATCTCCTTCAAGGCTTCCAACTTACCGCTTTTTCCTTGGTAATTTTCTAGGAACAAAGCTGGGCTATCACAGATTTGCCGTAGACGAGTTAGACCCGCCAAAAACTCAACTTTTCGCTTACGAAATTCCTGTTCAGACAAGCCCTCCAATTGTTCTTGCATCTGACTTAACTGAGCCAGATATAGAGTCTTTTGTTCCGGCAGCAATTCCGTTACGTAGACTCCTTCGCTCTTTTCTGGTAACTCCTTCAAGATTTCTTGCTTATCTCGTCTCAAAATGAAGGGTCGAATTTGCTGCGCCACTGCTTCCACTGGCATCTTAAGTAAAGTCTTTTTTGCTGGTAAAAGTCCCGGTAAAACGAGATTAAAGATAGCACCAATTTCCTCAATTCGGTTTTCCACCGGCGTCCCCGATAAAGCAAAAATAGACTGGGCTTCTATCTGTTCTAAGCTAGCATGCACTTTGGTTCGTTGATTCTTCAGATACTGGGCTTCATCCAAAATTAAACTCTGAAATGACCGATTCTGGTAGGCGGTGACATCCTGGCGTAAACTCCCATAACTAGTTAGATAAATTTGGTGGTCTGATTCCAAGACCTGCAAACGCTCCTGTTTAGAGCCATAGATAAGGCCCACAGACAAGTGAGGAGCAAAGCGTTGAAACTCATCCTGCCAGTTGTAGAGAAGGCCAGAAGGAACCACCACCAAGGCTTTCTTCCCAGGTTCTAAGTGGAGAGCCAAAAAACAAATAGCTTGAATGGTTTTTCCCAGCCCCATGTCATCCGCTAGGATACCACCGAATCCATAGTGTGCCAGCATCGAAAGCCATGCTACACCTACCTTTTGGTAATCCCGCAACTGCTCAAGAATAGGGTTCTGAGGGAGCGGAAAACTAGCAGGGTTAGCTAAATGATTCAGTAATTCATCAAGTGCTTGGGAATAGGTAACAGTACCCTCCTGCAAAATGCTTTGCAAGCGTCCCAACAACTGCCGCTTAACCTGCACTTGCCCTGATTGCAAGTCCCACTGACTGCCCTCTAAGTCCACAAGCGCTTGCAGTTGCCTTCGGTCTTTCTGAGCCAGACCGACATATTTGCCAGCCTTGGTTTTAAAGAGACCTCCCTTAAGAAGAATTTCTACCGCTTCCTGAATTTCACTTTTATCAATTCCCTCCATAGAAAAATGCACTTGCAAGTAGCGGTGACCCTCCTCAACAGTTATATTTAGTTCCATCTCTTGACGAATATTTCCAAAAGCTGGGGATAGAGTTACCTGAGCTACTTCTTGCAAGTGCGGTAAATGGAATTGGAAGAACTTCAAGAAATCCGCTTCTGAAAAGGGCAGACGACGGCCGACCATGGTCATAGGAAAACCCGCTGCTCTCATAACTTCCTCAAAAGCCCTGTAATGGAGGGGGTCTAAAACAATTCCTGCTTCAGTCAATTGGTGTGCTTCCACATACTTCTTGCCTTCTACTTCATAGTAGTAGCGGCTATGCAGCCAACCTTTGGGATCCTTATCCAGGGTCAGATGAACTGTAAAGTCTTTTTCTTGTAGAGTTTTAGGAATAAGGACTTGCACAACCCCTCGATATTTTTTTCTAAAATAATATAAATCACTAATTTGTTGGCCATCCAAGAGCAATTCCTGCTGCCGATTTCGAATAGATAGAAAACGATCAAATAGTTCTTGATGAAAGAGGCCAACTTCATAAGGGACCTGGTAAAAACCACCTAGATAATAGAGTATTTGATGATCAAAGAGCGCTAAATGGGGTAAAACTTGGAAATCCAGCTTATAGCCTGCTGTTTGTACCTGAACGTCAATCTGATAAGGGCTCTCGACTTCAGACAAGGGTTTGGGTGCAAAATCCGTCAACCTACGCTCCTCTATCAAAATTTGGAAACCCTCTAGTTTTTGAAAAAAGGGAAGAGCTTGCTTAAGCAAGGGGAAGGGGAGATAGAGATAACGGCCATTTTTCTGATAAAAGAGGCTGCTAGCGTCTGGCTCAGCGTCCAGAGAGAGGAGAAAGTTGCAGAGAGCACGACTCGCTGGCTCCAATATCTCCCAACTCAAATCTAGCTTCAAGGCGCGATTGAGTCGGTAACTGTCCCCGAATTCCAAGCGCTGAAGAAAATTAGGGATATCCCGCATGATATAGGCCTTAGATGCTCCATAGCGGACGCGCAATGTCCATGCCAAACGATCCCCTGTCCCCAAGAGACTCCCTTCCACTTCAAGTGATAGGTAGGCTTTAGAACTATCCTCTGAAAGAAAGTGCTTGAAAAATTGAGTCCCTTCAAAGGTATCCAACTGGGAGAGCGGAACTGGGAGAGTTTTCTCTGTACTCTTTCTTAGTCCTTCCTCAGAATCAGCCTCCCGTAAATAGTTTTCAACTGCAGCAATGTGCGAGCAATACCCCTTATTTTCAAAATTTTGACAGCTACACTTATCTAGACTACCATCTTGAGAATAAACAACTTCCTCCTCTCCTACTAAAAATTCTCGAAGTCCATTTTGGTAACCAACAAAGCTAACAGCCCCCTGTTGATAAATCCGTTTTCCCTCCTGGCGTACACGGCCGGGTATCATGCGCATGGTTTCACCATCCTTTCTAGTCAAAAAGACCCGACTGGGTCTTTGACACTATTTCCGTTTTCGTGCTATCAAGTGAATGGGAGTTCCCTCAAAGACAAATGCCTTTCGAATTTGATTTTCTAAAAATCGCATATAAGAAAAATGCATCAGTTCTTCTTCATTCACGAAAATGACGAAGGTCGGAGGCTTAACAGCAACTTGAGTAGCATAGAAAATCTTCAACCGTTTACCTTTATCAGTTGGTGTAGGATTGACCGCAATCGCGTCCATGATGACATCATTGAGGACTGCACTTGGAATTCGTAAATTCTGATTCTGGCTGATTTCCTTAATCATGTCGGGTAATTTATGCAAACGTTGCTTTGTCAAAGCGGAAACAAAGATAATCGGAGCATAGGCCAAGTACTGGAATTGATCGCGAATATCTTCTTCCCAATTTTTCATAGTATGGTTGTCTTTCTCTAAGGCATCCCATTTATTGACTACGATAATAATCCCCTTACCAGCATCATGGGCAAAACCAGCAATGCGTTTGTCATATTCACGAATACCCTCCTCGGCATTTAAGACCATTAGTACCACGTCGGAGCGATCGATAGCTCGCATAGCTCGCATGACAGAGTATTTCTCAGTATTTTCATAAACTTTCCCTGACTTACGCATGCCGGCTGTGTCAATCATGGTGTATTCTTGACCCTGATTATCAACAAAGTGTGTATCTATGGCATCGCGCGTGGTACCAGCTACTGGGCTCGCAATAACCCGGTCTTCTCCTAAAATAGCATTAATGAGACTTGATTTCCCGACATTTGGTCGGCCGATTAAGCTAAAGCGAATAACATCCGATTCTTCTTCTGCATTCTCAGCAGGCAGATTCTCCACAATCGCATCCAACACATCACCAGTTCCGATTCCGTGAACACTGGAAACCGGGAAGAGTTCACCCAATCCAAGAGAATAGAAATCATAGATATCATTGCGCATTTCTGGGTTATCAACCTTGTTGACAACTAAAATCACCGGTTTTTCTGTTTTATAAAGCATTTTAGCTACATACTCATCAGCATTGGTGATTCCTTCTTTACCTGAAACGACGAAAACAATGACATCTGCTTCATTCATGGCAATTTCAGCTTGATGTTTGATTTGTTCCATAAAAGGGGCATCGACATCATCGATTCCTCCAGTATCAATGATACTGAAAGAACGATTGAGCCACTCAGCTTGGGCATAAATCCTATCTCGAGTAACTCCTTCAACATCTTCAACGATGGAGATCCGCTCTCCAGCAATTCGATTAAAAAGGGTCGATTTCCCAACATTCGGGCGACCTACGATTGCCACTGTTGCTACTGACATGTGTTCTCCTTTTCTAATTTCGCCGGTTTTGGCCCGGCACGTGTATTTCCTTGGCTAAAAAACGCATCCGTTCCATGATACGTGTGGCCTGCCAGGTCTCATCACCAGCTCTTCCCTGCGCCATCCGAACCTGAAGCTCATCAAAAGATAAGTTGGAGCTAAAGAAGGTTGGCAAGCGCTCTTGCATCCGGTGTTGGAGGATGATTTGTAACACTTCATCTCGCAACCAGGGTGTGAAAACCTCTGCGCCGATATCATCAATCATGAGAACAGGAACTCCCTTAACCTGATTGAGTTGCCGGTGATAAGTTTTTTCGTCAAAACCATTTTTCAAATCCAAGACAAAGGTTGGGAAGTGCAGAAGAGTCGTCTCCACTTCCTTGTGACGAGCCAAATCATTCGCTAAAGCCGCTAGCAGATAGGTTTTTCCAATACCAAAATCCCCATAAAGGTAAAAACCTTTACTATCTTGGGGATAGTTTAGAAGGTATCGAGTCAATTCCTGAATGGTACCCCATCGATCATCAGGGTCAACATCTTGGAGACTAATTCCTCGAAGACTATTGGGGAGATTGAGAAGATGGACTCGATTCCGTATTTCTTTAGCCCTTTCAGCAGCAATTAGTTCAGTGGTTTCTTTGTAACTAACATCCGCATATCCTTGGTTCATGATCAGAATGGGTTGATACCCTTTCGAAAGATAGGATCCCTGACCACGTTGGTACAATTCGCGTTCGCTAATAAACTGACTAAAGTTTGAAATGGACCGTTTGATTTCCTCTGCGTTCAACTGATGCTCTTCAATAAAAGCTGCAACCTCTGGATCACGTACAATTTCATTGACCAAGCTTTGATAGTCAAAACGTGAAGATGTACGATTATTCATGGCATCATTTACTGGTTTCATCTAGATTCCCTCTCCATTCATTTGTTGGAAGAGCCGTTGGCGTTCTTCTTCTCGCGCCTGCTTCTCTTCCGGAGTAGATTGGTCCACATAATCACGCTGACTCCATTTCGGGACATTGGTCTGGGTGACAGTCGACGTCTGTCTTCGTTTCGGTTGACTCGCCTTTTGTGGAGCAGTCCTAGTATACTCCTGCATATGTTGGTGGATTTGGTCTAGCGCAGCTTCTGCATTGACCACCCCCTGCTCTTCAAAATCTCCCGCAACTTTTAAGACATAATGCTCATTAATGTGAAGACCTGTATTCCTGTTATAGGCTAACAGAAATAGCAGACTAATTACTTCATCTAAAAAACCACGATTTTGGAGACTGTGAATTAAATCGCGCTCCCTATCCGTCACTCGAGTTCCCCTCGTATCTTTAAGCTGGCTTAAGAAGCTGAGAGCTGATTGACTCTTACTCTCTTTAAGATAGAATGCTTCTTCCGGAGTCATTTTTGTTTTCTGCGTTGGCGCCTGTAACTTAGCCTCAATTCGTTTAACAGAAATTCTCCCTTGAACCTGGGTCTCTTCCGCCAAGAGGAAAAGTTCATTCCAATTCAGCTTGTAACGTCTCGCTAAAAGTTCCAAGTCAACCACATCTTTTTTACGATCTTGGTAACGTAACTGACTTTTTTCCATCCGCATTGCAAACATTTCTTGATCAAATTGATTGGTCTTGGGCTTGCGATGGATTTCCTCCTCTTGAACAAGTAAGCCATCAAAGAATTTCGCTAAATTGACCTCCTGCTTTTGTCCCAGTACTTTTTCGGGCAATAGCTCCTTGAGCGCAACTTCCCCTATTCTTTCTTCCAATAATGTGGAAAGGAGGTGGTCTTCTAAAAATTCTTTTCGATTCAGTGGGGGCAAAAGTTGAATCTGATACTGCTCTCCCTTATAAACCTCTGCTAGACGTAAGACTTGGAGAAGTTCCAGGGATTGAGTAAAAAGGGTAATGGGCATGCGAAGATGGTTGAGTACTTGACTGACTTGAATCGGTTGTGCTCCCCCATCCCAAAAAGCCAGTAAATAGTGATAGAGACTAAAAGCCTCTGGCCCCAAGATGGGATAGTAGCAAACCATAAGATTCCCCGAATCACCCTCAGGTGCTAATCCAGGACAATAGCGAAAGAAATCAATCGGTTTCACTTTCGTCTCCTTTCTGCCGGAATTGTCGTAACAACTCTTCCACTTCACTTAATTCATTAAAACGTTTATAAACACTAGCGAAGCGAAAATAAGTGATTGGATCCAGTTCCGAAAGTGCCTCCAGGACTCGACTCCCCACTTCATCTGACGTCACTTCTCCACTAGAAGAATTTCGCAAATTGATTTCAACATGTTTGACCAAATCCTTGATTTGGTCAGAGGTAACTGGCCGCTTTTCTGCGGACTGAAGAATCCCGTTATAGATTTTTGACGGTTCAAAATTCTCACGACGTCCGTCCTTCTTGATGACGACTAACGCCTTGGTTTCTATCCGTTCATATGTGGTATAACGGTGATGGCAGTTTTCACAGACACGTCTGCGGCGAATAGCACCCCCATTTTCAACCTGCCGACTATCAATCACCTTGGTTGCATCATTTTGACACTCTGGACACCGCATACTCCACCTCCTACACATCAATACTTCATTATATCACACCCCTAGCCTGGGAAACAAAAATTGACCAAGGTCCTCGAATGAAATCTAATTCATGCCCCAAAAAAGGTTGGGAATCTAATCCCAACCTTACTATAAACTTTAGTGCTACATTCTGAGAATAGAATATCGTTCGCAAAGAACTACGAACAGCCACTATTGAACAGATGTTTTTTTCAAAAATTACAAATCAAGTTAGCTTTGATTCCCTTTGCCAGGAGTTTTTATTCTTGCACAGACTTCCAGACCGAAGTGATCACTGACAATTGGTCCATGGACGCCATCAAAAAGCACAACTGACCGGTCCACACTCCAATCCTGGGATAGGAAGGCAAAATCAATTCTCAAAGGCGGAGTTTTTGCTTCCCAGCCATCAATATGACCACCCATGGTGTAGTCCCCTCGAACTTCACTCGCGACCAAGTGACTATCTTGCAAATTTAAGGGACTCGCTAAAATGTGCGCGTGACCTTCTTGGCCAGCTGGGTTATTAAAATCTCCCATTAAAACTGCTGGATGGGATTGGTGAGACAATTCTGATTCTAATCGTGCCCACTCTGCCTGAAAACCTTTGTCCCACCAAGAGAGGTGTACACTGGCAACTTGAATTCGTTGTCCATCAACCTCCGTTTCAGCTAATAGAACTTGACGCCGACGATAGTCGCTTGGATCATCAATTTCAGAAACCAGAAGTTCCGTAGCTTTAAGCGGTTCTTTGGACAGGATTGCAACTCCTTCGTGGTAACGATCATAGCCAATATGATTATAAGCCCAACTCCAGTAATAGGTTAAACCAAATTTTTTCAGTTCTTTTACAAGAACATGAGCAAAATGATCGTCATGAATAGCAAGAAGTGGCTGAGCTACCACGTAGCCCGCCACTTCTTCCGCAGGGGAAGAGTTAATCTCCTGATTAACTTCTTGCAAACAAATGACATCATATTCCTCACGAACAATCTGCTGGACTAGATCTGCCAGTTTTTTCTCTGGCTCCTCTTCCATCCAAGAATGGGTGTTCAAGGTTAAGAATTTTGCCATTTTTTACCCTTTTCTATTCTTATAGGTCTACTGTCGCAACGGTTTCACCTTTAGCAGCTTGGCCAAGTTTTGTTACTTTGACGTTTTGAACAAAATCTTGATTTGTGAATACCACGATAGTGCTTGTTTCACGACCTGCCTCACGGATAGCATCCAAGTCAGCAGTTACCAGGCGATCACCACGTTCAACTTTTTGCCCCTCTGTAACATGTACTGTAAATGGTTTTCCTTCCAAACTTACAGTATCCAAACCAATGTGAATCAAGATTTCAAGGCCATCTTCAGTCAAAAGACCAAGTGCATGTTTGGTTGGGAAAATGCTAGTTACTGTTGCATTAACAGGTGCAAAGAACTCACCATTACTTGGCTCAACCGCAAATCCATCTCCCATCATCTTTTGAGAGAACACTGGATCAGAAACAGCTGCTAACTCAACAACTTCACCATCCGCCACACTAGCGATCTCAACAGATTTACCTTGAGGAGCAGAAGATTCTGCAGGTGCATCGTCAAAGACTGTCATAACTGTTTGAGGAATCACATCACCTGAATCCAAGAGGTCTTGGATATCAGATTTCAAGACGTCTGCTTTCGGACCGTAAATTGCTTGGACTCCAGAGTCTTTCATCACAAGCCCCATTGCCCCTTCTTTTTTCCACAAGTCCTCAGAACCAACTTTTTCTGGATCCTTAACAGTAACACGTAGACGAGTCATACATGCATCCACGTCGGAAATGTTGCTGGCACCACCAAGAAGATTAATAACATTAACTGCTTGAGACGGTGCTGCTACCTTACCATCACCTGAACCTGCTTCAGCTGAATCGGAAGCCATACCTTCTTCATAGTTCCCATTCCGTCCTGGTGTTGCATAGTTGAATTTACGAATCATAAAGTCTGCAATGAAGTACATTGCCAAACCAAAAAGTGCGGTTACCCAGATAAAGTTAAGAATATCCATGCCCAAACCGGCATTAATTGCAAGCGGGGTACGGGTCAAGAATTCGATACTACCGAAAGAGTGCATCCGTAAGTTAACAATATCTGCCATGCCAAAGGCAAGACCTTGAACCAAAGCGTATACGACATAAAGCGGCATAGCTACAAACATGAACATATACTCAACTGGCTCTGTTACCCCTGTTAGGAATACAGCCAAGGCAGTTGCGGTCAACATTCCTTTGTATTTCGCTTTTTTGTCAACGTCAACATTTTTGTAAATTGCGAAAACGATACCCATCAAGATACCCATAGAACCAATCATTTGTCCCACTTTAAAACGAGCAGGTGTAATGGTTTCCAAAAGGGTATTGTAAGCTGCTGTATCTCCAGCAGATTTCAAGTTTGTCAAGTCAGTAACCCACGCTAACCACAATGGATCTTGACCAAATACAGTTTGACCTGCAGTTGCACCAGTCATGATTTCGTAAGTACCACCAAGAGCGGTGTAGTTGATAGGGATGGTCAACATATGGTGAAGACCAAATGGCAACAAGAGACGTTCCAAGGTTCCAAAGAGGAATGGTGCAATAAACGGTGCGTTCTCTTGAGAGTTGGCAATCCAAACACCAAACGCATTAATTCCTGATTGGATGATTGGCCATACAACAGCCAAGATAATCGCTACAATAACGGAACGTAGGATAACAACAAATGGTACAAACCGTTTTCCGTTAAAGAAGGAAAGAGCATCAGGAAGTTTACGGTAATTATAGTATTTATTATAGGCTGTTGCCCCTACAAAACCGGCGATAATCCCGACAAATACCCCCATGTTCAAAGCAGGTGCTTCCAAGACACTCACAAAGTAGTCTGATACTTTAATGGTTGAACCCAGGAGAGTTTGGACAGTCGCATCCGGATCAGCTAGCAAGGCACTGTTTACTCCCAAGATTACCCCTGTCAAGCGGTTCAAGAGAATGAAGGACAAACCAGCAGCAAAGGCACCACCAGCCCGCTCTTTAGCCCAGCTTCCACCGATTGCTAGGGCAAAGAGAATATGTAGGTTCCCGATAACTCCCCAACCAATTTGTTCTAGTACGCTACCAATCATGACCAAGGCCGCTACATCAGGCCCCAACATCGGAATGGACTTCCCGATTGAGATCATCAAACCAGCGGCTGGCATTACAGCAATAACCACCATCAGAGCTTTACCGAATTTTTGCCAGAATTCAAAGCTCGTTAGATTTTTGAATGTATCTTTCATCATTCATCTCCTCATTTATTTAATAGCTTCACGATAGGCAATCGTTTGACTTACAAGTACATTATACAGCATTCCGATTTTTTTGTAAAGGTTTTCAAAAGTTTTTGTTTAAAAAAGGTTGAAGCTCACACTCCAACCTTTTAAACAGTTAAATCTCTCATTTTGTAGCCAACCCCACGGACAGTCTCAATATAGCTAGCCTGCCCCTCGATATCAATTTTGCCTCGTAGGTAGCGAATGTATACATCCACGATATTGGTCCCCCCTGGATTTTCATACTTCCAGACACGCTCGAGTAACTCCTCTCGCGTAAGAGCTTTAGGACTACTCATCAGCGCAATCAAGAGATCATACTCTCGTCGGGTCAGAGCTAACTGCTCCCCCTTGCGGAAAACCATGTGATTTGCTAGGTCCACCTCCAATTGGTGGTGTTTTGCTACTTTTTTAATTTGCCCACAATGTTGATTGATGTAATCCCGCCCTCTAAATATGGAAGCAATCTGCTCTAGCAGAATCGGAGCTACAAAAGGCTTCACTGCAACAAGGACGGTATACTGATGAATCACATCCTGTTGAGTCTTGAGGTCCTCAGGACTAGCCAGAGCAATGATGACCGCTGAGGGTTTTACTTGGGCCAATTGTTCTAAAAAGGAACGATTGGCATCAAATCCAGCTTGCAAGTCAAAGAGAAGGAGCTCCAGATCTCGGCTCGCAGCAAGTCTCAAAGCCTCCTGATGCTCTGTCTCCCAGAGGACTTCATACCCTGCAGACTCCAACTCAAGAGTGAGGAAACGAGCCAAATGGCTATCTTGTTCAATGATTAAAATGCGTTTCCCCATCTCAACTCCTTATTCTTCAGAATACCATGAGTAGTGATAAATACCTTCTTTATCCTTACGTTCATATGTATGAGCTCCGAAGTAATCTCGTTGCGCTTGGATAAGGTTGGCAGGCAAATCAGCTGAACGATAGCTATCATAGTAGTTAATCGCACTTGCAAATGTTGGAACTGGCACACCATGTTGGATGGCCAAGGCTACCACTTCACGCACGGCTGCCTGGTAATCTGCTGTAATTTGACGGAAATAGTCATTCAAGAGTAAGTTTGGTAAATCCACATCTTCCTTGTAGGCATCTGTAATCTTTTGCAAGAAACGGGCACGAATAATACATCCTGCACGCCAAATAGATGCAATCTCACCAAATGGTAGATCCCATCCTTCTTCTTTACTTGCCACGCGCAATTGTGCAAATCCTTGTGCATAAGACATAATTTTAGAGAAGTAAAGGGCCTTACGGATTTTTTCAATCAACTCAGCCCTATCTCCTTCGTAGGCTGCTACACTTGGACCTGCCAAAATCTTACTTGCTTCCACACGCTCCTCTTTATAAGTAGAGATGTAACGAGCAAATACAGATTCAGTAATCAAGGGTAATGGCACACCTAAATCTAAAGCTGATTGGCTTGTCCATTTACCAGTCCCTTTGTTTCCTGCTGCATCCAAGATGTAATCCACAATCGGTCCGTCTTGACCTTGGTCATCCTTACGGCGCAGGATATCTGATGTAATTTCAATCAAGTAGGAATCCAATTCCCCTTGGTTCCACTCAGTAAAGATATCTGCCATCTCCTCAGCGGATAGTCCTAAAAGACCTTTCATCAAGTCATAGCTCTCTGCAATCAATTGCATATCGCCATACTCAATTCCATTATGAACCATTTTTACATAGTGACCAGCTCCATTTGGGCCAATGTAGGTCACACAAGGTGCTCCATCTTCCGGTGCCTTAGCCGAAATTTCTTCCAAGACATCTGCTACCAGTTCATAAGCCTCTTTTTGTCCGCCAGGCATGATTGAAGGTCCTTCTAAAGCCCCTTTCTCACCACCGGAAACCCCTGTTCCGATGAAGTTAATACCTGAATCCGCCAATTCTTCATTGCGACGAATCGTGTCCTTGTAGAAGGTGTTTCCGCCATCAATCAGGATATCTCCCTTATCCAAGTATGGAAGCAACGCTTGGATGGTTGCATCTGTACCTTTACCTGCTTGGACCATCAACATGATGCGACGAGGTTTTTCAATCGATGCCACAAATGATTCCACATCATAGCTAGGCACAAAATTTTTATCGGGATGGGAAGCAATCACATCCTCTGTTTTTTCTTTACTGCGATTATAAATAGCTACCTTATAGCCACGTGACTCGATATTGAGCGCAAGATTCCGCCCCATAACGGCCATACCAACAACACCAAAATTTGCTTTTGACATGAGTCTCTCCTTATACTATTTGATTCCATTATACCACCTATAAAATTCTTCTGCAATTTTTCGGAAACTCTGGTACCCACTTCCCATTTTTCGCAAACCCTGGTATCCACTTCGCATACTCTACTGTAGCAATCCAATTGTTAAAAGAATTCTCTTTGGCTGGAATTAATATTCTTTCTGAAAACGAAGTGAGATCCTTAAAAAGAGGTTGGCACTCATCCAACCTCTCTAGTTTAAGCTGCTTGCTCTTTTGCTTGAATTATAATTTGACCATCCACAACCTCAGCTAGTAGATCTTTGGCATCTAAATGGTCGAGGTAGAAGTCGGTGACTTTATCTCGAATTTCTTGTTCAATCACACGGCGTAGGGGGCGTGCTCCCATAGCGGGATCGTAGCCCTTTTCAATCAAAATTTCTTTAACGGGCACGGTTACATCCAGATGAATTTCTTTTTTATCTAACGTTTTCTGAACATCACCCAGCATTAATTCTACGATTTGAGCCAAATCGGATTTTTCCAAATGACGGAATTCGATGACTGCATTAAAGCGATTAAGGAATTCTGGCCGGAAGTAAGGAGCCAATTTCTCCATCAACTCCCCGGATTCATCGAGGGAACCATGTCCAAAACCTGCATTTGATGTTGCAATAATCACTGTATTCTTAAAATTAACGCGATTACCTTGGCCGTCTGTTAAGTGACCATCATCCAAGACTTGCAACAGCAAGGTTAAAACTTGTGGATCCGCTTTTTCAATTTCATCAAAAAGGAGAATGGAGTACGGGTTTCTACGAACTTGTTCGGTTAAGGTATTTCCATTATCCTCATAGCCAACGTAACCTGCAGTGGTTCCAATTAGTTTCGAAACTGCTGTTTTATCCGCATATTCAGACATATCCAAGCGAATCACAGCATCCTTATTACCAAAAAGTTCCATAGACAATTGCTTAGCCAACTCTGTTTTTCCAACCCCAGTCGGTCCTACAAAGAGGAAGCTGCCAATGGGGCGATTGCCATCGTCAAAACCAGCTCGGTTGCGCCGGATAGCTCGCGCCACCATTTCCACAGCTTGATTTTGACCAATCACCTGGCTTTCCAATCGCTCTTTCAATCCTTTCAAGCGTTCAATATCATTTTCACCCATTTGCGCGACTGGGATTCCGGTCAAACGTTCGATAGATTCAGCCACATCATTCACGCTTGCTTCCATTTGTTTACTTGCGCGTTGCTGGCTGATTTGCTCTTCCAATTCTTGGATTCGAACCTTGTGCTTAAGGGCTGTTTCATAATCTTGTTGTTCAGCCGCTGTTTCTTGTCGAGCCTTTTCCAATTGGATTTCTTCCTCCACTTCGAAGACATCGACTTCAGAATGCTGGGCTGCCAAGTGAGCTGCCGTGATATCCAAAAGATCAATGGCCTTATCCGGTAAGCTCCGTTGCGGCATATATTGAACGGAAAAATCAACCGCTGCTTGAAGTACCGCATCCGGCAATAACACATTGTGGTGTTCTTCATAGAGTGACCGTAAGCCTTTTAGAATTTCGAAAGTTGCATCTGCAGACGGCGCCTTGACTTTCACCTCATTAAACCGCCTTGCAAGAGCCGCACTCTTCAAAATTGTATTGCGATATTCATCTTCTGTTGTTGCCCCAATTACTGTCAATTCACTTCGTGAAAGAGCTGGTTTCAAGATATCTGCCAATCCTTTAGAACCTGAATCTCCACCAGTACTTCCAGCTCCAAGAATTTGATGAATTTCATCAAAGAAGAGGAGAATATTTCCAGCAGCTTGTACTTCCTCTATTAATTTCTGAATGGTTTCCTCAAAACTTCCTCTGTACTGGGTCCCAGCTTCAAGGTTAGCAATGTCTATGGAAATAATTTCCTTATCTTTAATCGCAGCTGGTACATCCCCTTTCACAATTGCTTGCGCTAGACCTTCGACAATAGCCGTTTTCCCAACACCTGCATCCCCTACCAAAATTGGGTTATTCTTGATCCTACGAGCCAGAATTTCAGCGGTTTCTTGAATTTCCTTTTCCCGACCAAGAACTGGATCTAGGTTTCCTTGACGCGCTTCAGTTGTTAAATTCCGTCCCAACTTAGCCAAGATCCCTTGTCCAGTTGCCTCAACTGGTTTTGCTGCTGGTCGAACAGCTTGACCAGACTGTGTTTGAAAAGCCGCAAATTGCTCGGGTGTCACTTCTTGGCCATTAATTCTGTAACGGCGAGTTTCTCTTTGAAAACCTTGACCTCCCATCAAGCGGTTCATCAAATCGTCCATTTGGTTAAAATAATCATCATTTCTATAATTCATGGTTTTACCTCGTTTAGTTTTCTTATTATTAATCAGCAGGTCTTTGACCAACACTTACTATTTGACCTTTACTGACTATAATTATTTTAACAATTCTGTAATATATTGTCAACGAATTGTTACGTTTTTTTACAAAAAAAATGGAGGCTTTCGCCTCCAAATAATCTTACTCTTCTGTAAATAGGTCTTTAAGCGACGCAAAAGGATTACTTTCTTCTTTCGCGGCCGCTTGCTGCTGCGCAAAATCTTCTTCCGTTAAAACCTGCCAAGAATTACCAGCAGGCATTGTGTCCTCTTCTGCCTCTTCTGGCGTCAGAACCTTGAGAGGAATCTCCAAAAGAATATTGTCTGCCACACTGTCTTCCAAACTAATTCCATCTCCCTCAATCGGTAGGAGGAAGAGACTCTCTTCTTCACTGAGAGATGCGGCATCCGCCGTATCTCCAAAGACTTCAGATACAGGAAAATTTTCCTTGAGGGATACAGGTTCTAAACTGCGACTGGAAGCTAAAGTAATGTCATAGGAAAGGTTGTAAGTCAAAAAATAGAGGCCATCCTCATAGACTACCTGACCTATAGCTTTGACCTTCTGGAGATCCAGAATCTCAGGATTACGTTCCTGGAGATCGGCTAGCAGACTAAGTTCTTGATCAAAGGCAATGCCCTCGGGTTTACGACGAATTTCTTGTAAATGGAACATGATTCTCCTTACATTTCTTCCAGACGAGCAATCCGTTCTGGAATTGGTGGGTGGGTATAGAATAATTTTTGAAGACTTCCAGCTTTTCGAGGCTCATTGATGTAGAGGGCAGCACTTGCGTCATCAACAGTCCGCTTACTTGCAGGTCCCCCTTCTAATTTTTCCAAAGCGGAAATCATTCCTTTGGGGTTTCGAGTTAACTCAACACTGGAAGCATCTGCCAAAAATTCGCGTTGGCGAGAAATGGCCAACTGTACCAAAGTCGCTGCGAGCGGGGCTAACACAATCGCCAAAAGTGATAAAAGCAAGAAGATAATATTGGCTGCGCCTTGTTGATTCTCATCAGAATTGGAGCGACGGCGCCCTCCCATACTGTACCAAAGGTTACGCCCCGCTATATTCGAGAGCATGGTCACAGCACTGGTTAAGGCCACAGCAATGGTCGAGATGCGAATGTCATAGTTGCGAATATGACTCACTTCGTGTCCCATGACCGCCTCTAGCTCTTGCCGGTTCATCATATCCAGCAGACCAGTTGTGGCAGCCACAGCCGCATTTTTAGGATTGGAGCCAGTCGCAAAAGCATTAGGAGATGGATCTTGTACCACATAAACACGCGGCATAGGAATCTGAGCTACCATAGCCATATCCTCGACAATATGATAGTAATCAGGATAATCTTTTTCTTTGATTTCCTGAGCTCCGTTCATGTACATCACCATTTCCGTAGCTTGGAAAATCATGCTTAGGGCATAAATCCCTCCAATAATGAAGGCCGTCAACACCCCACCCCAGACATTTCCCAACCAAAGATAACCAACTGCAGCTCCAATCAAGGCTAGAAGGAGGAAAAAGACAAAGAGCAACACCCATGTACGCCTTTTATTACTTGCAATCTGGTCAAATAACATCTTAGTCTCCTAGCCCATTAGCCCCAAAATCAATCTTTGGAACAGCTTTCTCTTCTTCCGGAATTTGAAGAAATTCCTCAGGTTGAAAATGGAAGAAATTTGCAATCAAGTTTGTTGGGACTGTTTCCAACTTGGTGTTGTACTTAGCCGTAACACTATTATAGAGTTGACGAGAATAGGCAATCTTATTTTCTGTATTCGTCAACTCTTCTTGGAGTTGTAAATAATTGCTATTAGCCTTCAAATCGGGGTAGTTTTCAGCAATCGCGAACACACCTGAAACGTGACGACTCAAAGCATCACTAGCGGCCATAGCTTCTGCTGGACTAGCAGCTTGCTGAACCTGGGTGCGGAGGCTCGTGATTTTATCCAAGGTAGACTGCTCGTACTTCCCATAGCCTTTCACCGTTTCAATCAAATTAGGAATCAAATCATTCCGACGCTTCAATTGTACATCTATCTGACTCCAGGCTTCCTGTGTTTGCATCCGAGAACGAATCAAACCATTATAGGAAGCAACTCCAAATACGATTAGAATCAAAATAATACCAAGTAAAATCCACATTCCATACATCCTTCCTTTCGTAAAACTAGTACTAGTATATCAAAATTAGCTTAGATTGTGTTAGAATAAAGGGAAAAGGGAGGGTTTATGAAACCAGAAATATTCTATCAAAAACTTGAAGAACAGGGCTTTCCTCTAAGCCAAAAACAAAAACAGCAATTCGAAACTTACTATGAGCTACTCGTTGAATGGAATCAAAAAATAAATCTCACAGCCATCACGGACAAGGAAGAAGTCTATCTCAAGCACTTCTATGATTCCTTGGCCCCAGTCTTCCTTGGACACATCGCAAATCAATCACTCCAACTACTAGATATCGGGGCGGGAGCAGGTTTTCCAAGCCTCCCCATAAAGATTCTCTTGCCTGAAATCGAAGTCACAATTATCGACTCTCTAAACAAACGCATCCAGTTCCTTCAGCTACTGTCTGAAAAATTGGAATTGGATAAGGTGCACTTTATCCATGGACGCGCAGAGGATCTCGGACAGAACAAAGATTACCGAGCCACCTTTAACCGAGTTACAGCTCGAGCTGTTGCCCGCTTGCCTATTCTCCTTGAACTAACTATACCCTTCCTCAAACTAAACGGGCAACTTCTAGCCCTCAAGGCTAGTGATGCAGCTGAGGAAATCGAAGAAGCTAAGAATGCATCCAGTATTCTCTTTACCAAGCTTATCAGCACAGAGAACTATCAACTTCCTAACGGGGATCCTCGTGCCTTGACTATCTTAGAAAAACGCAAAGAAACACCCAATAAATATCCACGAAAAGCGGGGATCCCTGCAAAACGGCCATTATAAAAAATAAAAAGACAGAAATTGGATTTTTTTCTGTCTTTTTTTCGAATAAAAAATTGAAAGCCTTAGGGATTCATATTCACACGGTGCCACTCATTAATAACATAGGCTAATTGGCTAACTTGGTAAAGACCTACTGGATTCACTTCGGTTGAAGCGACTGTGCTTCCACCCAAGCCTGCTGTGTACAAGGCAACAAGATAAGGTGTTTCCTCATAAACCACTGCATTAACATTTAAAGCTTCATTGACGTAACCCGGTTTCTGATCAATCTTCAAACCAGGTAGTAATCCCTTATAATATTCTCCAGGGAAGGACTCACCCGTTAACCGTAATATTTCTGCGTACTTTTTCTGATTTTTCCAGAGATAATCAAGTACTTGAATAAAATAATCCGTTGTTGTTTTGTTTTCAGTCGAAATCGTTTTAATTTCACCTTTGGATGTCCCGTAACGGTCATACATGGTGTAAACCTTGTCCATACCACCTAAACGATCTGCTAACGCGTAAGCCGGCGTATTCTCAGAATAAACTAATGAATAAACCTGCATATCTGGAATCGTCATCGCACCTCCAAAAGCAGCTACATAATTATCGTGCTCTCCTTGGTATTCATACTGAGTATTAGTGATATCAAATTCCTCTTCCAAACTGAGATTGCCCTGGTCAACTTCATCTACAACAAGCATATTAAGCGGCAATTTATAAGTGGAGCCAGCTGTCATAGCTTGCGTATCATTAAAAGCAAATGTTTCATTAGATTTTGTATTTTTATAACTGAATGCCACTTGTGAATAGTCAATACCATACTCATCCATATATGCCTTTACAACATCTTCTAGCGACATGTTGGCATAATCATAGTAAAGACCGTAACTATTCATGGTAGCAACATCTTCTTCCATAACGCGTTGCTTATCAGATTGGCTCTTGTTTATCGGTCTAACGACATCTTCCTTAGGCTCTTCCTCTTTCTTTTCTTCAGCCTTTTGACCAGTAATTTGCTTCACCATTTCTGAAAATGGATTGGCATTTGAATTTGTACTAGCAAAAAAGACAGCGGCAATAAAGGCAACAGAGGCAAGCGCAACTAGAGATCCAACAATCCACTTAATGTTCTTTTTCATAATTCCTCACTTTGTATATTTTCAACTCACTTATTATAAAATATAAAAAAGCAAAAAACAATAGAAAAGAAAAAGTTCGAGTAGAAAAACTCGAACTTATTTCAAAACAAGTTTTAAGCCATAACAGGATCTAATACTTCTCCAATAGCTGCTAAACGCTCAATAACTTCGGCCTCAGTTAATCCGTTTTCAGAAACATAACGGTTGCGAGGATGAACGCGGCACTCATGGCTACAACCTCGAAGATATTTATCTTCATTTTCCACTGAAGTTAAAATGCGACGGTTACAGAAAGGATTTCCGCAGTTTACATACCGTTCGCATGGGGTTCCATCAAACCAATCTTTACCAACGACCACTGGATCCACATGGTTGATATCAACCGCTATACGCTCATCAAACACGTACATTTTTCCATCCCAGAGCTCTCCTTGAACTTCTGGATCTTTACCATAAGTTGCAATACCACCGTGTAATTGGCCTACATCTTTATATCCTTCACGGACCATCCAACCTGAGAACTTCTCACAGCGAACCCCACCTGTACAGTAAACCACGACACGCTTATCCATAAATTCTTCTTTGTGATCCCGTACCCATTGTGGCAATTCACGGAAATTACGAATATCAGGACGAATCGCACCACGGAAGTGGCCTAAATCATATTCATAATCATTCCGTGTATCGAGTACAACTGTATCTTCATCCAAAAGAGCTTCTTTAAATTCTTTTGGTGAAAGATAAGCACCTGTTGTTTCAAGTGGGTTAATATCTGTATCAAAATCGTTATCTTCTAGACCAAGATGAACAATTTCTTTCTTATAACGAACAAACATCTTTTTAAAGGCTTGTTCTTCTTCCAAGTCAATTTTAAACCAGAGATCCTCCATCCCTGGAAGTGAGTGAACATAATCCATGTACTTCTGAGTTGTTTCAAAGTCACCAGATACAGTACCATTAATCCCCTCATCTGCTACCAAAATTCGCCCTTTGAGACCGATGGATTTACAGAATGCCAAATGGTCTTTGGTGAATTGTTCCGCATTTTCAATTGGAACATACTTGTAATACAATAGAACACGAATATCTTTTGCCATAAGATTTCATTCTCCTTTTAAACGATCATTTGAATTTAAAATTCAATTCATTATAACTTGAAATAGAAGAAAACCCAAGAATTTTAGCTTAAAAACAAGAAAAAAAGACCTCTAGAGGTCAGGAACTCCGCCAGTAGGACTCGAACCTACGACATCATGATTAACAGTCATGCGCTACTACCAACTGAGCTATGGCGGATAAGAAAAAGCTAAGCGACTACCATATCTCACAGGGGGCAACCCCCAACTACTTCCGGCGTTCTAGGGCTTAACTGCTGTGTTCGGCATGGGAACAGGTGTATCTCCTAGGCTATCGTCACTTAACTAAATTTTTCATTTTTTTGGCCCTGGCTGTGTCGTCTGCGATTCGATAATCCTTAGATTTATCTCATCTTGACTCCTTGCCATCTTCCAAAAAAATATTAAAATTTTCTTCTCTACAGGTTCGTGTAGAGTGAGTGTTAAGAACACTCAAAATTGAATATCTATACAGGATATTAAAGCCGTCCAGCTTGCTGGCGCTTCAAAGGAAAAATAGGAAATCAGACGAAGTGTCTTTAGACACTAGGATGATTTATCTTTTTTCCACAGAAGCGAGGCTGTATGCGACTCTATCATCAGAAAGTCCCAAGTTTAACCTCAACTCGCATCAGAGTTCGTCATTCTTAACGTTTCCGTTACTTAGTTTGACTTCGGATAAGTCTTCGAGCTATTAGTATTAGTCCGCTACATTGCTCACACAACTTCCACTCCTAACCTATCTACCTGATCATCTCTCAGGGCTCTTATTCATTGCTGATGGGAAATCTCATCTTGAGGTGGGTTTCACACTTAGATGCTTTCAGCGTTTATCCCTTCCCTACATAGCTACCCAGCTGTGCCTCTGGCGAGACAACTGG
>NZ_JADXDQ010000024.1:0-26395 GCF_015831295.1 Streptococcus sp. NLN64 | reverse complement strand
GAATCAAACTTTCTCTATCTCGCTTTATCACAGCAGTAATACTATTTCGTAGTTGCTTCTTTACTTGATTTGGCATTCTATCCACCTCCTTGAGCCTAAGTATAGCAAAAAAAGATTTCGAAAGCTCAATTTAGGAGCTTTCGAAATCCTTAAGTTAATGACATTGCCTAAATTTTTAGGAAGCTTTTTTTGTGTTCAGTGGTGATAAAGTATTCATTATCGAACCAAAGATTCGATGACATAAATGAGAGTCAAGTGCAAGGGATAAGCAATATAGAACAAATTCTTCTCCCAGATCTTTCCTTGTCCCCCCCGTTGTCCATTATAAGCAGCAATGAGAGGAATTGCTAACCATTGCATAAATTGATTATCGTAGGCTAAATAAGACCCTAAATCTGGATAGAACTCCGACATCCCTTGATAACTTAAAAAAGCCTTAAATGCTAAGGCTAGCGACGTTCCTAAAAGAACAACATTTGCAGCTCTTTTGGAACCTGGGAAAAAGGCCAAAACCAAGCCGAGAGGCATCAAATACAATCCTCCTTCAGTCAACAAAGTAAAGAATAGTAAAGGCAATAGGTAAAGAATCTTTAACCAACAGCCTGAGTTTCCTTCTTTAATCTGTTCTACCAAGGTAAAGATTAAAAAGAAACAGGCTAGGGTCAGAAATATATTGTTCCCATTCATCAACATCCAAAGATCAAATTCTCGCGTGAGAGGATCGAGATAGTTACCTATCAGCCAATTGTGGAGGACATTAATAACCAGCATCAGACCAGCTCCCGACAATAACCGTAAGAAGTAAGCCTTTCGATTAGAGGTATAGCGAAACCCCTCCATCAACAGAAAAAGAAATACTGGGGCGACAAAGCGACCAATCCACGATACCCAAAAAGGCAGTCCTAGGAGATCTCCAAAATGAGTATAGATATGGTCGATAAACATCCCAATCAAGGCAATGATTTTCAATTGAAAACCTGTTAGTTGAATTTTTGACATTCCTTTTATAAACACTTTCTAAATTAATCTCAGGTACTTTCTTGAAAACAAAAGAAATCCAAACAAACTAATCTTGGAAGTCATGTTCTAAGTTTTTTATTCTTATTTCACAAATACCACAACTTTATTCAAGGAAAACATAATAAAAAATCGGCTAGAAAAAAGGGTATCCTGTTTCTTTTCTAACCGATTTTAATCAGGAACGATTAAGCATCATCGAATTTTTCGTGATTTTTATCGTAATAATCAATCAAACCCAATGCAGTCTCAAATGAAATATTCTTCACTTGAGCACGACCTTGTGCTAGTGCAATAATAGACATCTCACGGGCATTGGTTTCCTTAGAAATACGGTAACCAGTGATTTTCTTGTCACGTACCCAGCCTACTACTGTCTCGACTTTTTCAAAGTTAGACTTAGCCATGATATCCTCCCTTATTTTATTATCTCCAGACATTCATTGTAAATCATTTTAGACAGCTTGTCAATTAAATTTCAGATAAATCGCTGATATCAGCCCTTTTTCTAGTCTTCTGTCAACTGAGAAGCAATCAATTTGACCAAAAAACGAACATTCGACGGAGTCTTTTCGTTAACGACTTTCTCCTAAACATAAAAAGGACTGTTCACGATAAAGCTAGAAGGATGTGCAATTTCCCAAGTTTTTGCAAATCCCTTTTATGATTTACCTGCCATTTTTTTGGATGTTACTCTTTGCATTTCAATCTGACTTTATCAAATCTCTTTGATGAACTGATTGATTGCGTGTTTCCACGCCTTATCCTTAATATTCCAGAGGTCTCCCAGACCTGTGGAATTATCACCATCGGATTCCCTTGTCATTTTTTGCAATTCCGCTAGTATTCTGATTTTGAAATTCGTTAATACTCATTACATTTCAAAATCTGAATGTGTTAATCCTCTTCGCCGAACCCTCAGTTCTGTCTTCATCGGATTTCCTTTTCAGATTTCGAACTGTTTCAAGTATAAGCATTACTATACCAACCCTAGCTTATTTATTCAAGGATTGAGCTCAAAAATCCTCGAAAAAACCATTTTCGAGGATAATGTCGCTTTATTCTGCTGAAAAGATATAAGGATAGACTGGCTGGTCTCCTGGGAAAATTTCAACTTCCAGGTCCTCAAAACGATCTTCCAACTTTTCTTGGAGACTTTCTGCAAATTCTTCTGAGCCTTCTTCTCCAACATAAATACTAAAGATCTCTTTATCATCCAAATCCATTTGGTTGAACATCAAGTCTAGTGCAGTCTCAAGGTCAGCATCGGAAGCTACAATTTTACCTTCTACCATGGCTAGGAAGTCATTTTCATGGATTTCCAAACCATCAATGGTTGTATCTCGAACTGCATGAGTTACAGAAGCTGACACAACTTCCGCCAAAGATTGAGTCATCCGTTCTTGGTTCTCTTCCAAGCTGCGGCTCGGATCAAAGGCTAAGAGACTGGTCAAACCTTGAGGAGCTGTGCGGCTCTCTACTACAGCTGCAGCCTCCTCTACAACTTCGACGGCAGATTGAGCTGCCATGAAGATGTTTTTATTATTTGGCAAGAGAATAACTTTATCTGCATGGACTTCTTCAATAGCTTTGACGAAGTCTTCCGTAGACGGATTCATAGTCTGGCCACCTTCGATAACATAGTCTGCACCAGATGCCCGGAAAATGTCTGCCATTCCTTGACCCGCAACAACGGCTACCACCGCAAATTCTTTACGAGGACCTTTACTGTCAGTGGCTTGGGTTGCTTCCTTTTCAACCTGAGCTTCGTGTTGGTTGCGCATGTTATCCACTTTAACTTTCACCAAAGAACCATATTTAAGCCCTTCTTGCATGACTAAACCAGGATCTTCTGTATGGACATGAACTTTGACAATTTCATCGTCGTTGACCACAAGGAGGGAGTCCCCCAGGTCATTAAGGTAATTGCGGAACTCGTCATAATCAAAGTCCTTCACATAGGTTGGCCCTTGTTTAAGGGCCACCATAATCTCCGTACAGTAACCAAAGGTAATATCCTCTGTTGCAACATGGCCTGCAACAGATTTGTGGTGTTCAGCATTGATCATTTCACCCATCATGGCTGGTGTTGCCTCAAAATCTTCAGAAGCCATGTATTCGCCATTGAGGGCAGACAAAAAGCCTTCGTAGATGAAAACAAGTCCTTGTCCACCAGAATCGACAACACCTACTTCTTTGAGAACTGGCAACATATCCGGAGTCTTAGCTAAGGCAGTCTTAGCACCTTCAAGTGCTGCTTCCATAACTTCCACAGCATCATTACTGGTCTCAGCCTTCTTAACCGCTCCAATGGCAGCTCCACGAGAGACGGTAAGAATAGTTCCCTCAACAGGCTTCATAACCGCTTTATAAGCAACCTCTACACCAGATTGGAAGGCATGGGCCAAAGCAGCTCCATCTAATTCTTCCAAATCCTTAACTCCCTGAGAAAAACCACGGAATAATTGTGACGTAATAACACCTGAGTTACCACGCGCACCCATCAAAAGTCCCTTCGCAAAAATATTCGCTGCTTCTGCCACTGTCTGCGCAGGCTTATCAGCAACTTCTTTGGCACCATTTTCGATGGTCATCCCCATATTCGTTCCTGTATCTCCATCTGGAACAGGGAAAACATTCAATGAGTTGACATATTCAGCTTGATTGGTTAATCGAGTGGCAGCTGCTTGAACCATCTCTTGAAATAAACTGGTTGTAATATTGGCCACGACTACTCTCCTACAATTTTAATATTCTGGATATATACATTGACTGCTTTGGCAGTAATGCCTAATTGATTTTCTAAACTGAAGGTGACCCGTTCTTGGATGTTACGGGACACTTCACTGATCTTGGTTCCGTAACTTAAAACAGTATAGACATCTACCTCAATGTCTCCCGCCTCGTTACTACGAACCACAACCCCTTTTGAATAATTTTCTCGACCTAGGAGGGCTTGGAAATTGTCCTTAATGGCATTCTTGCTGGCCATGCCAACTACGCCAAAAATCTCTGTTGCTGCACCACCTACGATGGTAGCAATGACATCATCGGTCAACTCAATCTGACCATCGCGTGTATTGATTTTTACAGTCATATCCTTTTACCTCAAATTGTTTATAGTTCATTTTACCACATTTTTGGATGGGTGTACAAACCGGGCTCAAATGTCAAGCCCTTTCAGGTCCCAGAAAATAAAAAAGGAGATTGGAAATCCAATCTCTTTTTAAGCTTGATTAAACGCGTTCAACTTTACCTGATTTAAGCGCACGAGCTGAAGCCCAAACTTTTTTAGGTTTACCGTCAACCAAAATTGTAACTTTTTGAAGATTTGGTTTAACTGCGCGTTTTGTTTTGTTCATCGCATGAGAGCGGTTATTACCAGATACAGTTTTACGACCTGTAAAATAACATACTTTTGCCATTTCGTCATTCCTCCTATTTAGTTTTAAGGGTGCTACACCACATACCGTAAAATATTACCACACTTTCGCACCTTTGGCAAGTCATGACTCATGATTTTCTCATTTTTCTTCTTAAGAAGACCACTCCTTCTGCCAAAACAAAACCAAGGGCAAGTGAAAAACAAATAAGTAAGGTCCGGACAAAAAAGGACTGCCCCTGTAAAACCTCTCCCTGGGCAAAATACCGCATAGATGTCGCGATAGTCCCTCCAGGTACCAACGAAATCATACAGGGAATAGACAGGATATTCACTGGTGTCCCAATCCGTTTCGCAAAATGGTTCGACAAGAGTCCAATCATCAAACTAGCTACTAAATTTGCCAACCAAATCCCCCCTGTCACTTCCAACACTAAAAGATAGGCAATCCAGGACAAACCGCCCGTAACGGCTGAACTCAGTAAGGTTTGACGGGGTGCATTGACCATCATCCCGTAGCCCAAACTACCACAGAAACTTAAGACAAAGCCCAAGAAAAAGATCATAACCCACCTCCTAGACCAGTGCCTTAAACAAGAGATTCGCCATCATAACACCACCACCAATGGAGGCTGCAATCAAAAGCGCATTGACCGCCCGCACCAATCCCGAGATTGTATGCCCTCCCAAAAGTTCCCGAAGTGAGTTGGTTAAAGCTACACCCGGAACTAGCGGCATCAGTGAAGAAATCAGGAGAACCTCAAACGTCTGCCCCCAACCCAAATGGTAAAACCCATTGGTCAAAAAAGCAACCACAAAAGCGGATAAACCAACAGCTAAATAAGGTGGAACCATAAAACGACTAGCCTCCCGATTCAGAAAGTGAGCAAAAATCCCCAAGAAAAATGTGAGAAGAAAATCAGATAACGGGGCTAGCTCCACTAAATTCGGAGCCATCGAAACAAATCCAGCACCAAGGTACTGCTGCCATAAAGGAAAATGAGGAACTCCTTGAGACAAACGCTCAACTTCCATTTGAAAACCCTCAAAGTCTACTTGACCTTGAACCAACTGTCGTGACAGATGGTTTAAATCATGGACCATCTGCAAGTCAACCTGGTAGCGAGGGACCTTCACAACATAAGAACGACCACTGTCCTGATTGACTAACAAAATTGATGTCATGGTCACATGACAGATAATCGGAATCCCAAGTGCCCTTCCCACATAATCAATACTGGACTCCACACGACCTGTTTCAGCCCCACAGGTTAACATCAGATAGGCAAATTGGCCTGCAGCCGCTAACACATCTTTTTCACGCATGCCTTCCTCCAGCTTTTGAAAGAGAGGCTTGGCCATTCGACCGAGCCTCTTCTAACCCTCATTATAGAAATAGGGATTCCATAGTGTTCAGACTTTTTAGCACCAATTGAATTCAAAAAAAGAAAAAATATTTCCAATTACTGAGCCGCTTGGATTAAGCCTGCAAAGAGATTATTCATAATAGGAACGGATTGGTGCAGCATTTCTGGATGCCACTGAACTCCCACATAAAATGGATAATCATCATTTTCAATCGCTTCCACTACTCCATCCGCAGATTTGGCGGTGACTCTAAAGCCTTCACCAAGATCACGCACAGCTTGGTGGTGATAAGTATTGACCATGACATACTTTTCCTGCCCCATCATTTCATAGAGCTTGCTGCCTTCTTCTACATCCACTAGATGGGTTGTCTGATCTGGCATATTTCCCTGCATATGCCGAACCTCAATATTTTCCATATAGGTCAAGTCTTGCCACAAACTACCGCCATGAAAGACATTCATAATTTGTAAGCCGCGGCAGATTCCAAGGACCGGCATTTTCCTCTCCAAAGCTTTTTCCAACAAATTGGATTCAAACCAATCCCGTAACTCCCAAGTCTGGCCAATTTTGGGCTTAGGTTCTTCCCCATAATATTGAGGAGTCACATCATGACCTCCTGATAGAATCAGAGCATCAATTTGATCAATATAAGCGTCAACAGCTTCTAAACTATCCACAACAGGGATGATGACAGGAATCCCACCATTTTGGAGAACAGATTGAACATAATCTTCATTTACATATGCGCGTCGGTATCCTTCTGAAGAACCATATTTGGTCAATAAAATACTACCGGCAATCCCAATGAGAGGTTTTTTCATTTTACTTACTCCTTTTTCAGAAAAACTTATCCTCTATCATACCATTTTATTTCCTGATTCGGAATGCTTCTGCTCTTCTTCCCGTTCTTTGCGGTATTGATTCAAGGCATCCCGCCAAAAAGAGGTCTCCTCTGGTCCAATCGGACGAATCACACGGCAAGGGTTTCCTCCTGCTATAGTCTTTTAGTTTGCTTTTAGTACAAGGCAGCGAGTCGCAGGCAGTACTAAAGTACGGCAAGACGAGCTAACACAGTAATAAAAGATAAACTAAAAGAGTATAACACCCCACTTGGGACATCCTTGGTCACCACAGACCCCGAAGCTAGAACCATGTCGGAACCAATCGACACCCCTGGATTAATAACCACTCGACCCCCAATCCAAACCCGGGCTCCAATCGATACTGGTCGGGCTGTTTCCAAACCAGTGGACCGCACTTCCGCATCCAGGGGATGATTTGCGGTATAGATAGACACATGTGGACCAAGCAGCACCTGGTCTCCAATTCGTACTTCTTGGGCGTCCAAGATGGTCAAACCTGTGTTGGCGTAGCACGACTGACCAAAAGATTCGATCCCCATGATCAAAGTGGATTGGAAGTGTCAGGACTAAATCTTCTGGAGCTTGCCCCAGACAAGCACGAACACCATCCAAAGACTCTTTATCCTCCCAAAAGCGAGAGTGGTTAAAAACCCATTGGGCCTCTTGCATCCGTTTCCAGGAAAGATCTTCCATGGCCATTGGATCGTAGATATGACCTGCCTTCATTCGTTTCCATCCCCATTTTTGAACCACAGATACTCTCTCCTCCCCTCACTCTACCAACCCTAGTGATTGAAAAACACGGCTAGCACAAAAAACGCTCTTAATCATACTGCCTCAAAAATTCAGAAAGAGCTTCCAGTCCCTTTTCCAAAATCTCAGTTCGGGTACAATAACCTAAACGGGCATAGCCAGGCATATCAAATCGATTTCCCGGTACTAATAAGACACCTGTCTCTTTCAATAGCCGGATACAAAATCTCTCAGTTTCCTCAGAAACATCCAATTTGATAAAAGACGTAGAGACATGTCGAGGTGGAACCCAAGAAACCCGTGGCTCCTGAGCCACCCAATCCTTAACAAGTTTCAAATTGTGGTCCACAATCTGCCGATTTCGTTCCAAAATTTCCTTTTTGTGTTTGAGCACGTGTGTAGCGATAAAATCATCAAAAACACCTGCACAAATCATGGTGTAATCCCGGTACTTACGGAATAAATCGGATAATTCGTCATTGGCAATAATCCAGCCGACACGAACTCCTGGTACAGAGTAAGTTTTCGAGACACTATTGGTGGAGATGCCTTTCTCATACAGATCAAAGATAGGGGGGACGTCAATCCCATCTTCCAAAGGTTGATAGACCTCATCCGATAGAATGTAGGCTCCAACCTCACGCGCAATCTCCACCAGTTCTTCTAAATAGTTTCGATCCATGACCGCCCCCGTTGGATTATTGGCATTATTGATACAAATAAGCTTGGTATCTGGCCGAATTATATTTCTTAATTCCTCCAGAGATGGAAGCCACTGATTGGCTTCTTGAATTCGCCAAAGACTTACTTCAGCTCCAAAGGAACGTGGAATATCCACTAGCTGCTGGTAAGTTGGATACATGGAAATCACGTGGTCTCCTGGCTTCACTAAGGCATAGAGAGCCAAATAATTAGCTCCTGTGGCTCCATTGGTCTGGAGAATTTGATTCGGTTTCGCCTTTTGATAGAGCTTGGCCACCTGCTCCTTGAATCCCGGAGACCCTTCAATCCAACCGTAATTCATCGTTTTCACCAATACCTGGTTTAGAAGTTCTTCCTTTCCCGACGATCCCAGCGTTAGGATCTCTTCTAAGGTCATCGAAACAATAGACGAACCCGCAATATCATAGACCGCTTCATTTTCCCAAACGTTTAACCACTCCTCGACACCAAATGCCTGAATGTCCATCAGCTTTTCTCCTTTTTCTCCATTATAAAATAAAGAAGTAGATTACCGCAATCTACTTCTTGAAAAAATGAAAACTATTCCGCAGCGAGGCGATAAATGGCTTCAGCATAAATATCCATTGTCTTGTAGAGATCTTCTAAAGGCATGCGTTCATTTTCCTGATGTTCCGTTTGCTCAGTGCCTGGGAAGCAGGCCCCAAAAGCTACACAATTTGGCATCGTCCGAGCAAAGGTCGCTCCTCCAGAAGAAATCGGTTGACTGATCAAGTCACCTGTCTTAGCTTGATAAACAGACATAAGCGTTGATACTAGCTGACTGTCGAGTGGCACATACAAAGAAGGAAGGTAATCGTATTCTTCATAGATCAAACCACAGGCTTGCGCTTTGGCTTGTAGTGTAGACACAAGTGCCTCTTTATCCACAGTTACAGGAATTCGAATATCTAAACGAATTTCTGATTTCTTGGTATTAATAATGAGACCCGCAATGTTGAAGCTCAACGTCCCTGACGGTTCATCAGAGATATTCCCAAATAGATTAAATCCAGTGGCATCTTCTCCAATTGCATGCACAATAAAATCTAGAGTCGGGTGGCTTTCAAAACGTTCTAGGGCCTTAGCTAGACGGACAATAGCATTGATCCCCTCTGCAGCATCTTTGGAATGCCTAGAAATTCCAAGGACGGTGACTTGATCCTCCTGAGTCTCATACTCAAATCCTGCTTGATTTAATTCTGAAATAACACCCGCTAACAAGTGTCCAGAGTAACTAGCCTTAGCAGGCACGACATTGTAGGCTGTGCCAGCTTCCACACTCAAAGAAGCATGACCTGGACCCAGCAACTTAGCCTGCAATAAGCCTTTCTCCGCGTAGGTCAAAGGGAAAGAAGAGTCGGGCGCAAACCCCATTGTCGCAACTTCTTCCAACTGGTTATAGCGGCTCATGCAACGCCACAAGGTCTCCTCATCCGTCCCAAAAATGAAACGAACCCGTTTCTTAAATTGAACACCTGTATCTAGCAGGGCTTTTACCGCAAATAAGGCCGCCATAGATGGACCTTTATCATCCTGAACTCCTCGCCCAATGATATGATCTCCCTGTATCACAGCTTCAAAGGGAGGTGTTTGCCATTGACGCAGATCCCCAGCAGGTACAACATCTAAATGACAAAGAATAGCCAACAGTTCCTCTCCTTGTCCAATTTCAGCATAACCATAGTAACCTTCAGGATCCAAATAAGTCTTAAATCCCATTTGCTCCGTCATGTCCAACGTATATTCCAATACATCCTGGATTGCACGACCAAATGGAGTATCTCCTTGGTTTTCCTGTAAAACAGACGGGAAAGCAACTAGTTCCTGAATCGCTTGAATACACGCCTTTTGATGGGATGGTTGAATAAAACTCGTTATCATTGACTCCTCCTTCAATATCCGAAAAAGAAATAAGCGCTAATACTCATTGGATTTCAACATCTGACTTTGTCAAGCCTCTTTGATGAACTTACTGATTGCGTGCCTTGCACGCTTAATTGATAATATTCAACAGGTCCTTTGACCTGTTGAACTACCGTCATCGGCTTTCTTCGCCATTTTTTGATCTTCCGCGAGTATTCTGATTTTGAAATTCGTTAAGTATAACATTATTCTAACACAGAAGGAAAAACTGAGCCGGATTTCGTCTGCTAATAGACAAAATTTGACTCAGAATTTCAACTAGAAGAAGGTCGCAATAACCAAGATTGCCATTGAAACAACCATGATTCCCGCTACCAACTTACCAACAAATTTATACCAAGTGCCAATTTCAACACGGCCGAGAGCCAAAGCCCCCATAACAATACCTGAAGTTGGAGCCACCAAGTTCAAGACACCGGATGCAGCTTGGAAAGCTGTAATTACCAAGCTAGCTGGCACATTTACAAACTCACCAAGAGGTGCCATGATCCCCATAGAAGCTCCTGCAAGGCCAGAGGTTGATGGAATCAAGAAAGACATTGGTAGATAGAAAAGGTAAGTCAAAATGATGAATGCTTGTGAAGACAAACCTTTCAAGCCTGCTTCACCCATGTGAAGAATTGTAGCAGTAATCATACCGTCGTTCATGATTACTTGAATACCACGCGCAATCGCACAAATCAAGGCTACACTAAAGATATCTGCAGCACCAAACATAAAGGATTTCACCAAACGTTCTTCACTCATACCGTAGACTAAACCAACGATAATTCCTGCGATCCCAAAGAGCATCGCTCCTTCTGGGAAGTACCAAGTACCCAAAGCCGCAGTTGAAGAACCAATCACTTGGCCAATAACTGGAAGGCCGATTAACCATTCATTAAATTGAGTAAAGACTGTTACACCCAAATCTTCCCATGGAATAAAGCTGCAAATCATGAGAACAAAGGTTAGGACAAAGACCCACAATACCCGTTTCTGTGCTGGAGTCAATTCTGCATTCACTTCTTGGGTAGATGAAACATTAAAGTATTTCATATCCGCTTCCCTTTGTTTGTAAACTAGGGACTTGGTTGGATCGTTTTTCACTTTTTCTGCGTAATTAGCAACGAAGACGATCCCCATCAAGAGAGTGACTACAAAGAAAACTAAACGCCAAATCATACCATCCGCAACACTGACACCTGCAGCATCAGAAGCCACAACTGTCGCAAATGGGTTTACGGTAGAGGCCAAACACCCAATTTGAGAACCCAGTAAAATGATCGCAACACCAGTAATGCTGTCAAAACCAACTGCCATCATAACCGGAATCAAGAGTGGGTAGAAAGCCATGGTTTCCTCACCCATTCCATAGGTTGAACCACCTAGGGCAAACAAAGGCATGAGCACGTAAATCAACCATTTTTCTCGACCCTTAAAACGATTTACAATTGATGCAATCCCAACATCTAGCGCACCTGTTTCATTTACAACTCCAAGGAACGCCCCAACCATAATGATAAAGAAGGCTACACTAATCGCCGCATCTGTCGCCCCATGACCAAGCATGGCCCGTACCGGAGCCATAAAGACATCATAAATCCCTTGCGGATTTTGCGCGACCTTCTCATAGGTACCTGCCACCAAATTCCCTGCATCATCTACTTGATACTGACCAGCTGGAATAATCCATGTCATCACAGCCATAAGGGCAATAATGAGCATCAATATTGTGTATGATGAAGGCAATTTAAAGCCTCTTTTTTCATTTTCGCTCATTGCAAAAACCTCCTATACAATTTTTCTTTTCCAGGAAAAACATATCCGGAATGACCAAGCCAAATATCCACCTATCTTCAAGAGATGACATTCTCTTCCAGTAGCCGTTATCCTGAAAACATTGCTTATAGATAGATACTTGACCAGGAAATAGATGTGTGGAGAGCAAAATCCTTTGACGCCATCACTCCCCATTTTCATCTATTTGTCACTCTTTCTAATGAAACACTACAAGCAGAGGTCTTCAACCTATGAAAACCTCTCCTCCAAGGGCTTTAACCTTTGACAATAATCGTACCACTATCCGATTCAATGAGAGCTCCCAAATTTTCCAAGGATGTAATCACTGCCTTAGATTCTGGCTTGTTGTTCACAAAAGCAATAGCTGCCTCAACTTTTGGCAACATAGAACCAGGAGCGAACTGCTCTTCTTGGATATACTGTTCCAATTCAGCAACGGTTACTTGCTTCAATTTAGCTTGATCTGGTTTATTAAAGTTCACAAACACATAATCCACACCTGTTAAAACAATAAAGAGATCCGCATCCACTAGCTCTGCCAAGGTCTGTGATGCAAAGTCTTTATCAATAACCGCTTCAACACCCGTCAAAGTACCGTCTTCTTCTTGAATGACTGGAACACCGCCCCCACCAGCAGCAATGACAACACCACCAGCTTCTAATAAAGTGCGAATAGCCCCAATTTCTTTAATCCCAACTGGCTTTGGAGAAGCGACAACTTTTCGCCAACCACGACCAGAGTCTTCTTTAAAGGTTGCTCCGGTTTTAGCCGCTTCAGCTTTTGCTTCTTCCTCTGTGTAGAAGGGACCAATAGGTTTGGAAAGATTTTCAAAGGCTGGATCTGCTTTGTCCACCACAACTTGGGTAATGACAGAAGCCACTTCTTTGTTAATTCCTTCTTTGGTCAATTCATTTTCCAAAGCATTTTGTAGCCAGAAGCCAATAGATCCTTCCGTCATGGCTACAAGGGAATCCAGTGGGAAAGCAGGATTTTTTTCAGAATCCGCTGCCAAATTTTGTAGTAACAAGTTTCCAACTTGGGGGCCATTTCCATGGGTGATGATCAACTCATCCCCATTCTTAATCAATTTCACCAAATGTTTGGCGGTTTCCACCAAAGCTGCTTTCTGAGCTGCTGCAGATGGATCTGAAGAAAGGATGGCATTTCCTCCTAAAGCGATAACAATTTTACGGTTTGCCATGAATGATTCTCCTTCTTTTTTACATAATAGGAAAAAGAGGGCTAGGCTAAGGCCTGCCTCGCCCTCAAAAAATGGGATCATACTCTTTTAGTTTATCTTTTGTTACTGTGTTAGCTCGTCTTGCCGTACTTATTTGAAACTTTCTTCAAAAGTTTTATCAGCAAGCTCAAAATCTCCCTCAAGATTGAGCTGTCTACGATTCGCTGCCTTGTACTAAAAGTAAACTAAAAGACTCTAATACTCATTACATTTCAAAATCTGAATCTGTTACTCCTCTTCGCTGAACCCCTTTGATTGCGTGTCTTGCACGCTTTAGCGATAATATTCAACAGGTCTCCCAGACCTGTTGAACTATCTTCATCGGATTGATGGCAAGCGATGCTTGCTTCATGACCTATAAATTTTAATCCAATTCCTGGATTAAAATTCATTTCAGATTTCGAACTATTTCGAGTATAAGGGTTACACTTTAGGAATAAAGAGATTTCCCAAGGTTGCGGCCATAACAGCTTTGATGGTATGCATCCGGTTTTCCGCTTGGTCAAAGTGACAAGCGTGTGAGCTATGGAAGACTTCATCTGTTACTTCCATTTCTTCTACACCAAATTTTTCCGCAACATCTTTACCATAAACAGTATTGGTATCGTGGAAAGCTGGCAAGCAGTGCAAGAAGATCAAATCATCGTTACCTGCAAGTTTTACTAAGTCCATATTCACTTGGTATGGTTGAAGCAATTCAACACGTTCTTTGAACTTGTCTTCTTCACCCATTGACACCCATACGTCAGTGTAGAGTACATCAGCACCTGGGATAGCTTCTTCAGCCTTGTCACTGACTAAGATTTTGGCACCAGATTCTTTTGCGAATCCTTCTGCCAATTCCACAACTTCCGGAGCTGGGAATAGTTCTTTTGGAGAAAAGATGCGTACATTTACACCCAAAATGGCACCGGTAACCAAAAGAGAGTTGGCAACGTTGTTACGCCCGTCTCCACAGTATACAAGATTGATACCTTCTAGGCGACCAAAGTTCTCTTTTACAGTCAAATAGTCTGCCAACATTTGAGTTGGGTGCCAAGCATCTGTCAGACCATTCCAAACCGGTACACCTGAGTGTTCTGCTAATTCTTCTACCATTTCTTGGCTAAAGCCACGAAATTCGATTCCGTCGAACATACGGCCAAGAACCTTTGCAGTATCTTCAGTTGATTCTTTTTTACCCAATTGGATGTCATTGGCACCAAGATATTCTGGATGTGCACCAAGGTCTACAGCTGCAACTGTGAAGGCTGCACGAGTACGAGTAGAAGTTTTTTCGAACAAGAGAGCAATATTTTTACCTTCTAGGTAGCGGTGAGGAACTCCACGTTTTTTCAAATCTTTCAAATGAGCTGAAAAATCAATAAGGTATTCAAGTTCAGCGCGAGAGAAATCTTTTTCTGCTAGAAAACTACGGTTTTGAAATACTTGTGACATGTTTTTTCCTTTCTTTTCCTTAAGCTAAATCTTCCCGTTCAAATGGCATGGACATACAACGAGGTCCACCACGTCCACGAACCAATTCACTTCCACCAATCTTGATTAAACGGAGTCCTTTAGATTCCAAGATCGCATTGGTAATGGTGTTCCGTTTGTAAACAACAACGACACCTGGAGCTACAGTGAGGGTGTTAGAACCATCGTTCCATTGTTCACGGCCTGCTGCAACTAAGCTATCACCGCCACAGCGAATCAAATCAACGGATTCCAAACCAAGGGCATCGGCCAGGACCTTATCCAATTCACCAAATTCTTGTTCGATGTGCAGCTGACCATCTTCATAGGTTACAGCATACACTTTCAAGTCCCCTTCAATTTCAGGGTGAATGGTGAATTTATCATAGTCAACCATGGTGAAAACAGTATCTAAGTGCATGAATTTACGGTTATTTGCAAATTCAAAGGCTAAAACTTTCTTGAAGCCAAGGTTTTTTTCAAAGATGTTAACCAAGAGTTTTTCAATGGAGGCAGCATCTGTCCGTTGAGAGATTCCAACTGCCAAGACATCTTTAGAGAGGACCAACTCATCCCCACCTTCGATACGAGTGGTTTCGTCCCGTGAATAAACCATCGGAACTTTGTTACCACCATAGACTGGATGGTGTTGGAAGATGTACTTACCATACAGAGTTTCACGGTTCCGTGTTTCCGCATACATATGGTTGAGAGAAACCCCGTGTCCCATCGTAGCGAATGGATCGCGAGTAAAGTACAAGTTCGGCATAGGATCAACTGCGAATGGATAGTCGGATTCAACCAAGTCGGTTAAACCACGCTCTTCTGCACTTAATTCTGGCAATTCTGCTTTTTGCACTCCAGCCATGGTCTTGTCAATCAATTCTTTTGGATCTTCAATAGCATCCAACAAAGCCTTAACGGCTTTCTTAGTAGCACGTCCACGAATATTCGCTTCTTCAATATACTCATCGATGAAAGCTTGACGAACTTCCTCATTTACAAGGGATTCTGCCGCCAGTTGTTCCAAATAGAGAACTTCGACTCCTTCATCCCGTAATTTTTGGGCAAATGCATCGTGCTCCCGCTGCGCTTCTTCCAAGAAAGGAATATCATCAAACAACATGCGTTCCAAGTAGTCCGGCATGAGGTTTTCCAATTCCTTGCCCGGCCTATGAAGCATTACTTTTTTCAGACGACCAATTTCTGAAAAAACCTTAATGGGTTGTTCTTGGGCCATATGCGTACCTCTTTTCTTTGTTTTGGTAATTCCATTGTAAGCGATTACGGAGTGGTTTTTTGGATAAAATCGACAATAGAAATGTATATTTCATCACACTTTTTTAGGGTGAAAAGTATATTACTCCACTACTAGTGGTAAAAGTTGTATCTTTTTTCATTTAAAAATAATCAATGAATAGTTATGAATTTTGACATTATTATAAGGGGGTGGACAACCACCCCCTTATTTTGTATATTGATAAAAATAGTTACGATCCAGGTAAGAAACCTGTTTACCTGTAACTTGAATTTTCTGGTCTTCCTTTAGTTCCTTCAGCACACGGCTGACTGTCTCTCGGGTTGTTCCGCTCATATCGGCTAATTCATGGGTGGTCAACTTAAAGGGAAGCGTACACTCATCTGACTCCAACATCTCCAAAAAGAGAATTCCCAAGGATTGAATAACCCGATCCTTAGCATTCGAGGTGACTGTATTACGCACCCGCAGTTCATGGAGTTCCAAGAGCTTGGATATTTTTTCAAACAAGTGCTTCATTTGCTCTGTATTGCCTAGAGAAAACTCCTCATAGAGCTGAACGGGCAGCTCATAATAAACAACATCTGTCATAGCCAAGGCTGAAAAGTGATAGGCTTCATCCGTAAATAGACCTCCATAAGGAAAAATAGTTCCATGCTGGATAAAATCCATGTAATAGAAGGATCCTGATTGATCTGCCATCTCAATCTTGAAATAGCCCGAACGCACTAAAAAGAGGTGCTCTCTTGCATCTCCTTCAAAGAAAAGGCGCTGTCCTTTTCCAGCCTGTCTTAACTTGATCTGTCTGGCCAACTGATCAAACTCAACAGCCGGAAACAAGCGAAAATCATCTAAAGAGCGCAGGTAATCATAGTCTATCTTGGAAATCATTGGCTACCTCCTTATTTATTATTATATCATAAAAATGCAGACCTTGTATGTTTCCGTTTGCAAAAAATTTGCTATACTTATTACAGGAGGAATCATTATGTATAAAAAATCACTGCGCCAGCAACTGATACGCTCTCTGATTAGCCAAGAACACATCCATACTCAAGACCAATTACAAGCACGACTTCGAGAAAACGGTATCGAAGTTACCCAAGCCACCCTTTCCCGTGATATCAAAGATCTCAATCTCGTCAAAGTCAACAACAATGGCAGTAGCTACTACCAGGCTGTCAGCCTGTCCAATAACAACTTAGAGCACCGCCTGCGTTTTTATATGGAGGATTCCTTGCTACTCATGCGCGTGGTGCAACACCAAGTGATTCTCAAAAGTCTCCCCGGTCAAGCGCAAGCTTTTGGTTCTATCTTAGACAACATGGCACTCAATCAAATCGTCGCTACTGTCTGCGGAGATGACGTCTGCCTTATCATCTGTGAAAATCATGACAAGGCCCAAGAAACCTTCCAAATCCTTAGCGAATATACTCCACCTTTCTTCTTTGGAAAAGAAAAAAAGACCTGAATCGATTCACAAACGATTCGGGTCTTTTCATGTTTATACGGTTTTACCCATCCTTACTGAAAAACCTAAAAAATTTTAGAAAAGTCTTATAGCATCATTTCATCGTCGACCAACGCCTGACCACTATTTTTGTGGAAGAGGTCTAGTAGGTTTTGAACGGTCAAGTTGACTTTTTCTTCCCCCTTAACATCCACAACGATACGTCCTTGATGAAGCATGACCAAACGATTTCCATATTCGATGGCATTTTCCATATTATGGGTGATCATCAGAGCTGTCAACTTATCTTTTTCAACAATTTTTTTGGTCAAGTCCATAACCATGTCACTAGTTTTGGGATCCAAAGCAGCTGTATGCTCATCCAAAAGGAGAACTTTAGGCTTAACTAAGGAAGCCATGAGCAACGTCAAGGCTTGGCGTTGGCCTCCTGATAGGAATTGAGTATCCACCTTCATACGGTTTTCAAGCCCCAATCCTAATTCTTTCAAGGCTTCTTTAAAGACTTGGCGTTCAGAGTCTTTAACACCCCAGCCGAGCCCCCTTTTTTGACCACGACGGAAGGCTACAGCCATGTTTTCTTCAATGGTCAAGCGTGATGCCGTTCCCATCTTGGGATCTTGGAAAACACGACTAATATCAACCGCACGCTTAGCTGCTGGTACATTCTTGATAGATTTGCCTTCCAAGAGGATATCCCCAGAGTCTACCAATAAAGTTCCAGCTAGGGTATTCATAAGGGTTGATTTTCCTGCCCCATTTCCTCCGATAATTGAAATGAAATCTCCTTCTTGTACTTCCAGATTCATCCCTCGGAGTACGTGATTTTCATTGATTGTACCAGCTTCGAAGGTTTTGTGGATATCTTGAATCGATAAAATACTTGTCATCTTATTTCCCTCCTATGCCGTTTTGTCTGTCACATTAATCTTACGCACGCGCAACTTCTTTTGAATTTCCGGCACAAAGAGCACCACAGCCAATAGAGTTGCTGAGAAGAGTTTCACCAAGTCCGCATCCATACCCGGAATTTCCAAAATCGCCAAGATAATGAGACGGTAAATGATGGATCCCAGAACCACTGAGAGCAGGCGCCAACCGATACGCAAATTGCGAAGAATCACTTCGGCAATAATAACAGATGCCAAGCCGATAACGATCGTACCCGTTCCTGAGTTCAAATCCGCAAACCCATTGTTCTGAGTCAAAAGAGCACCGGAAAGGGCAATCAAACCATTGGAAAGCATGTAACCATAGATTTTCATACGATTCACATTGATCCCATTGGCCTCACTCATAGGAATGTTATCCCCTGTAGATCGCAGCGCCAACCCAATTTGGGTGTTCATCAACAAAGTCAACAAGCGGATCACAACTGCCACGAAAACACTACCAATAATAAGGACAGCTGTTGTTTTGGTTAAACCCAGACCTTGCAGTTGGGTCACCAAAGTCTCCTGACGAAGAAGAGCCACATTGGCTTTCCCTAAAATCTTTAAGTTAATGGAATACAATCCTGTTAAGGTTACAATCCCCGTCAAAAGAGCTGGAATTTTCATCTTGGTATGGAGAAGTCCAGACACCAGACCTGCTCCCATTCCAGCTACAAATGCCAAGAGGGTTGCGAGGAGAGGATTCATCCCTCCAACAATTCCGGTTGCAGCTACAGCTGCACCGAGCGGATAAGCTCCCTCAGCGGTCAAATCCGCAATATCCAAAATGCGATAAGTCACGTATACCCCAATGGCCATAATGGACCAGAGAAGACCCTGTGACACACTTGATAAAATAAGATCCACGTTCTACTCCTTTTTGAGAACTGGCAGACAAGCTCAAGTCCCCAATGATTTCAATTACTCTTTTACACTTAACTTGTTGGTGTAAATTCCTAACTTTTTAGCCATCTCTTCATTGACATGGAGGCTAACAGTTTCAGGATATTCAACAGCTGTATCCGCTGGTGATGCACCATCCAAAATCTTCAAGGCCATTTTAGCAGTTTGGCGACCAAGAGCCTCATAGTTAGTACCATAAGTGAGTAGTCCACCTTCATCCACCATATCTGTTGATCCACCGATGACTGGTACCTTGTTGGCTACGGAAAGTTCTCCAATCATGGTCATGGTTGAAGCCACGGTATTATCAGTCGGAATGAAGACTGCATCCACACCCTTCATCAAACTGGTCACTGCATCTTGGACGTCATTGGTATTGGAGATTCCTTTTAAGACCACTTTATATCCTGCTTTTTCAAGCAAGGGTTGAGCGGTCTCAACCTGAACTTCAGAATTTCGTTCGCTGGTGTTGTAGAGAATTCCAACCGTTTTTGCATTTGGCACTGCCTGACCTAACAACTCCACTTGTTTATCAATTGGAGCCTGATCACTAGTGCCCGTCAACATACCACCTGGATTTTTGATTGAATCCACTAGATCTGCAGAAAGCGGATCCGTAACAGCCGTGAAAAGAACAGGCGTGTCTGTAGAAGCAGTTGCCAAACTTTGTGCTGCTGGGGTCGCAATGGCAAGAACTAAATCGTTATTATTCACGAGTTGTTCCGAAATTGTTTGTAAGTTGGCTTGATCCCCTTGAGCATTTTGGTAATCCAAGGTTAGCTTATCACCTTCCTTGTAACCATTGTCTGCTAATTCTGCTTCGAATCCTTTACGGGCAGCTGTCAGAGAATCGTGTTCCATGTACTGGAGAATTCCGACTTTAACGCCATTAGCACTTCCAGACTGGCCTTGGGTATTCGAACAAGCAGCCAAGCCCAGGACTGCTAGACCAAGTAGTGAGGTTGTGAGTAAATACTTTCCGATTTTTTTCATAGATGTTCCTTTTTATTTCTCTAATGCTCTGATGGTTTCAGGATCAATTCCAAGAGCCTGCGCCATCTCCTCGTTGACAGCAACGCTTGCTTTTTCAGGTGTCTTCACTGCCAAATCTGCTGGTTTTTTCCCTTTAAGAATGTCGACAGCCAATTCGCCAGCTTGAACACCAATAGCATGGTAGTCAACACCATAGGTAAAGAGGGCTGCTTCAATAACTGCATTGTCACTACCCATGGCAGGGACTTTGGCTTCTTTCAAGACATCTCCAATGGTGCTGGCAGTTGAAGCAACTGTGTTATCCAATGGGAAGTAGATGGCCTCTACTTGGCCAGCAAGAGAGGTTACAGCTTGCTGTACATCATTGGTTGTTGTGACAGTCTTCGTAACGACCTTGATGCCCTTATCTTTCAAGATTTTTTCAGCTTCTTTGGCCTGAACCTCGGAGTTCACCTCGCTAGAATTGTAGAAAATCCCTACCGTTTTCACTTCTGGCACTACTTTGAGCAACATCTCCATTTGTCCTTTGACATCACTCGCATCTGTAGAACCTGTCATGCTCCCGCCTGGTTTTTCCAAAGAATCAATCAAGCCAGCGGAAACTGGATCTGTTACGGCTGTAAAGACCGATGGAGTTTCGTTATCAACGCTTAAGAGAGATTGAGCGGCTGGGGTTGCGATGGCAAAGTTGACATCATTTTTTCCAGCTAGTTGTTCAACCATTGTTTGAAGGTTGGCTTGATCTCCTTGGGAGTTTTGGAGGTCTACCGTTACATTATCCCCTTCTTTGTATCCTGCTTTTTCAAGAGCTTCCATAAAGCCTTCACGTGTGGCTGTTAAGGCGTCGTGCTCTGCGTACTGGATAATTCCTACCTTCGTATCACCAGCATTTTCACCAGATGTCGAACAAGCTGCTAGTGTTACCGCGGACAAAAAGGCTACCGAGCCCATAAAAAACTTCTTAAATCGCATATTCATTTCTCCTCTTTTTCTTTTCCTTAAATGAGAGTTTGGATACAAAAAACGGGACCGTTTCTGCTATCTAAACGGCCCCTTTTCAATTCAACTGTATGAAGAAACAGACTGACTTGATCCTGCCACTTAGATGTATCATCTATGCAGGCACAGTCAAAACTACCACAGCTACATAGATACAAACGAAACGTTGTCGTGTTTGTATCCATGAAACCTGGCTACAAACACTATCTAAAAGTAGCTGTAGAAATATGTATGATTCACTGCTGTTGTCTGGCTAGTTCTCAACATACCGTAGTTTTTCCTTTCTTCATTTTTAAGGTTAAGGGTATAATAAACTATTTTGAAAAAGGTGTCAAGCCCTTTTTCAGAATTTTTCCCAAAAAAACATCCAAAGTAAGGGAGGGATGAATGATAAAACTTTATAAAAAAATATAAAAGTTGCGCCGAATTATAAAAGATTATAAAATAAAGTTAGGATTATAAAAGATTATAAAAGAGTGAGGTGCAACGCATGACAAATCCATTTACACTGGGATTTGGAAAGAAACCATTGACCTACATCGACCGAACAGCCCAAACAACAACGATTATAGAAGATTTAACCTCAGACAATCCTTCTTCTCAATCCTATATTCTTACAGGTGTTAGAGGAGTTGGTAAAACGGTTATGATGAATGAGATTGTCCGTCACCTGAATCAGAAATCTGATTGGATCACCATCAAGTTAAATCCAAATAGACCTCTTTTCGAAAGTTTAGCTGCAAAATTATACGAGATTCCAGAAATCAGTGCTTTATTTCATAAGGCAAAACTAAACCTCTCTATCTTTGGTTTAGGTGTTGATGTAGAAAATGTCCCACCAGTTGTTAGCATAGAGGTCGCCCTTGAAAAAATGCTCTTACAACTAAAGGAGAATAACAAAAAACTTCTCATCGCCATTGATGAGGTTACAAAATCAGATAATCTAAAAGCCTTTGTTTCCTCATTTCAACTTTGGATCAGTGATGATCTGCCTGTATTTCTGCTCATGACCGGATTGTACGAAAATATCTCACTTCTTCAGGATGATTCCAGTCTCACATTCCTACATCGATCAAAAAAGGAATACCTGTCCCCTTTAAATTATCTGTTCATTACAAAGTCCTATAAAGAAATCTTTGATTTATCTGATGAAGAAGCTATCGAAATGAGTAGGCTAACCAGGGGCTTCCCCTTTGCCTTCCAAGTATTGGGATATCTAAAATGGAATGAGAAGGAAAAAGCTCTTGTTGAGTTACTAGACGCTTTCGATGACTATTTACAAGAATATGTCTACAATAAAATCTGGTCCGAACTATCAGACTTAGATAGAGATGTTCTAAAAGCATTTCTGGATAGTCCCAGAAATGAAGTACCGGTCAGCCAGCTCCGTGACCAGCTCGAATTCTCTGCCAATAAATTTTCTGTCTACAGGGAGAGACTCATTCGAAAAGGGGTTGTTCATCCAAGTAAAAGAGGTTATCTAGAGCTAACCCTTCCAAGATTCCGTGATTTTTTGAAACACATGACCCTTTACGATTTTTAATTTTTTTGCATTTATGAGCCGTTCTTCATTTTCTCTTCATTTTTCTCCTTTATACTAACAGCAGAACAAATGAAAAGAGGAAAAATTTTATGAAAACAATCTTGAAAAATAAATGGTTGCTACTGACTTCGGCCCTTGTACTGGGAACTGGAGCTGCAGGAGCGGCGACAATCTATGCCACTGGAAATGCTCCAACAGTCATCGAGACGGTCCAAGCGATGGAAAATCAATTTGATTGGGATTGGGACTGGGAAGATGATGAAGATTGGGATGAGGGACAAGTTCGCGAGCAGGTCTTGCAAGAAATCAAAGCCTTGAATCCCAAACTAAACTTTGAAGCAGCGACTAAAGCGGCTCTCAAAGAAGTAGGTTCAGGAACCGTCACAGACATGAGTTTAGATCGTGATAACAAACAAGTTATTTACGAAGTCCGTATTGAAACCAAGGATAAGGAAATCGAATTAGAACTCCATGCTGATAGTGGAAAAGTTATCCGCAAATCAGAAGAGCCACTAGAGGCAGATGAGAAACTGAAATCCCAACCTGAAAAAAGTATCGCCGATGTCGAAAAAGCTCTCCTAAAAGAATACCCTTCCGCAAAAATCTTAGATATCAGCCTTGAGAACACAAGCAAGTCTGTAACCTATCAAGCTGAAATCCTAAATGAGGATACCTTCCAAGAAATCCTGGTAGATGCTAAGACCCTAAGCCTCACGGAAGCTCCAAGCGATTATTAGGGATTGAGAACAAGTTTCTACTTAGATTCACAAAAGAGTGCAAATCACAGAAAGACTAGGCTTTATCCCCTGGTCTTTTTGATATACTCTTTTAGTTTATCTTTTATTACTGTGTTAGCTCGTCTTGCCGTACTTCAGTACTGTCTACGACTCGCTGCCTTGTACTAAAAGACTATATACTGAAGAAAAAGAAAAGAGGACATGATGAAACTACTAATCGTTGAAGATGAATTAGACTTAAATCGTAGCTTAGTCAAGCTACTCAAGACTCAGGCCTACAGCGTTGATGCCGCTTTTGACGGAGAAGAAGCCTTGGATTATTTGGCAACCACGAATTACGATGCTTTAGTAGTGGACGTCATGATGCCTCGCATGGATGGCTTTAGCCTTGTTCAAACCCTCCGCCATCAAGGGAAACAAACGCCTGTCCTCTTTCTGACCGCTAAAGACAGCCTTGAGGACAAGGTTCGGGGACTTGACTTAGGAGCTGATGATTATCTCGTCAAGCCCTTCGAATTCCCTGAACTCCTGGCTCGCCTTCGGGCCATCACTCGGCGTGAACAAGCCAATGTCACCTCTTCCCTCATTGAAATTGATCACGTCCGCCTGGACTTAACCAGCCAGCAAGTCTGGAAGGCTGATCAGCTGATTCCCCTAACTGCCAAGGAATACGAGATTCTCGCTTATCTTATGACTCACCGAGGGCAAGTCCTCTCTCGTGATCGGATCCGCGAACACGTTTGGGATTTCGATTACGAAGGCGATTCAAACAATATTGAGGTGCTGATTAAGAATATCCGCCGCAAACTCCAAGAATCCTCTAAGGATTCCTTGATTCAAACCAAAAGAGGTCTTGGTTATGTCATCCTTTAAATCCCTATTCAAAAGATCTGATTCCTCTATCATTCGCAGGGTTAATACCTGGTACTCAAGTTTTATCCTGCTTATTCTACTAGGCTTTTTAGGACTTGCCCTACTGCTCACCAGCTCCCTAGCCACCTCTGTTGATCAAAACTTCTTGCAAGAAGAAGCGATTGAAACAGCCCAATACCTAGCAGAAGACGAAGATGAACTGGAAGGCTTTGACGATGGCATCTACTACTCCATCTATAATGAGCAGAATCAAACCCTTCAATCTTTCTTCCCTAGTGACTTCGATAGTAGCCTCCCTTTCTCAAATGGACAAGTACGAGAAACAAGCGGAAACAATCATGACTACTATTACGTTGACACAAAAATCCCCGGAAGCACCCACTGGCTCAGAGCTGTCACAAGCCAAGCCAATAGCAATCCCGAATTGCAATTGTTTCTCCTAACCCTTGCCGGCATTGCACCATTTTTGATAGCCATCGTCAGTTGGGGAGGATATCGCATCTTAAAAGCCGCCTTCCGACCTGTTGAGGCCATTGGCCAAACAGCCGATCGCATTCGACTCAGCCAGGATTTTTCCCAAAGAATTCCTCAAAGCCAACAAAAGAACGAGCTCACACAATTGGCGGCAACCATTAATCATATGCTGGAAACGATTGAGAGTACCTTTCAGCGCGAACGCCAGCTAACCAATGATGTCTCCCACGAGCTGCGCACTCCGTTAACGGTTATCCTTTCGGAAAGCCAATACGGACGAGACTACGCTCAGACCCTTGACGAAGCCCAGGAGTCACATGCGATTACCCACCGCCAAGCCCTACAAATGAAGAATTTAGTGGAACAAATTCTAGAACTGGCTCGCTTAGAAGAAGGTGGAATTGTCAACTTTCAAGCACTCAACTTCTCGAAAGTAGTTGAAGAGAAAGCCACCGACTTCCGCCGCCTGTTGGAAACAGAAGGCATCAAAGTTGAAGTGGATATCCAAGAAAACATCCAGCTTCAAGGCCACATTACTCAGCTGCAACGCTTGTTGGATAACCTCCTCTCCAATGCCCGAAAATTCACAACAGACTGGATTCATATTCAATTGGAGACAGACGAGGCCACCGCAACCCTGCGCATCAGCGACAACGGATCCGGAATTCCAGCCGACCAACTCGACCACATCTGGGAAAAATTTTACCAAATCTCCCAAGATCGGAATAAAAATCAAGACCAAGGAATTGGTCTCGGCCTCTCCCTCGTTCGCCAAATCGTCCACCAACACGGAGGAAGCATTCAAGTAGAATCCCAAGTCGGACAAGGCAGTTACTTTATTGTGAGATTGCCGCTGACAGTGAAGGAATGACTGTTCCCCAGTTGTGTACAGAAATAGAACTCCCTTACTATTACTCTTCAATTTGATGAACGGAGTGGGAAAGAACTCCCTTGGATAAAAAAGAGTTCGTTACAAGTCTTTATTTCAAGTTGTAAGCTGAAACGGTTTCTCCCCAAACCAACCTCGCTATTTTATTGTTAGGCTCGGGTTCAAACAGTCTCTTCCCAGACTGTTTGAATCCCCCCGGTCTAAAGGCATGTTAAATGCCTTTAGAGTTTATAGATGGAAAGAACAAAGTTCCTATCAAAGTTAATGAGTCTGTTTTTGGATGTCAAAGAGTCGGGGATTGACTCTTTGAGTTTCTGGATAAGAGAACATGAAAAGTTCTCTCCATAAAAGGCGAACGATTGTTATTTGCTTCGCTCTCCTATCTGTTACCTCAAACAGCCTTTTAGCTGTTTGACCAAATCAACCACTGCGTCAAAGAATTTTTGGAAAATAAAAGTTAGAGGCTGGTACTTTTCTCCCAGACCCTTTATTATTTTAGTTCGTATAATCCCTTTTACGCAGAATAGTCCTTTAGTTTGCTTTTAGCAGAGGCCAGCGAATCGGGGACAGCTCAAAATCTCTGAGAGAGATTTTGAGCTTGCCGATAAAACTTTCGGAGAAGTTTCAAATAAGTACGGCAAGACTAGCTAACACAATAATAAAAGATAAATTAACAAACTATAAAGAATACTCGTTGTGCTAGTTAATCCTGGAAATAATAAAAAACTTTGCGTATCATAAACTCAAAACCACCACGAATTGAGGACATGATATGCAAAGCCAAGTACATTATCTCGCGAATCCATCACAAACACA
>NZ_JADXDQ010000023.1:0-28066 GCF_015831295.1 Streptococcus sp. NLN64 | reverse complement strand
ACCTAGCCTCATGGGCTGGTCTATGTCCAGGTTCCTATGAAAGTGCTGGTATTAAAAAATCCTCGCGAATAACGCAAGGAAATAAATACTTAAAACATGCCTTAACGATCTCGGGTATGATAGCAGGACACTCCAAAGATCCAGCTTTCTCATCTTTATACAATAGAGTTTCCCAAAGAGGAAGTAAGATGAAGGCTGTTATCGCTTGTGCTCATAAGATACTAAGAATTGTCTACAAACTTTTGAAAACACATCAAACTTATGAAGCAGCAAGAGCATTAGGGATGCGGCAACACCCTTAAGACATTTTTAAATATATTCACCTTAAGTATAACACAGATAGTGTTTTTTTGCGCTTTTTTACTGTGTTATTTTCAAATAAAAGACTATGTATGCCTTAATATCACGTTTCTGTTCGTAGTGCCACGATTTTGCTATCTCTTCCTCTCCCCGCTACCTCACGATAGTCAGGCTTGGGAGTCGCTATTGGGTTCACCGGAGCAGGTGCCCGCAGAGGACTTGCACCTCAGATGTACGACATGGCCGTCATACTCAAAAAAGCTGCATGGAATTTTTCCACACAGCTTCACTTTATAGAGAGTAGCTCTTCTTTTATTTCAAGTATCAGAAAATTTTTAATAGCTGAAGACCTAGTCTTTAGTGGTTTCAGATGTCTTTTCGGTATCTGATTCCATTTTAGATACGACTTCGTCGAAAGATAGAGGATGAACGTCCCCTTCTTCCTTTTCCTGATTGCTTGGCATTTGACCAGTTTCATACAAGGACTTGATCTCTTGGCTATCCAAGGTTTCATGTTCTAGGAGGGCTTGAGCAATCAATGCATGTTTTTCACGGTTTTCCTCAATGACCTTACGAGCAGCTTCGTGAGCTTCTACCAATAGCTTACGGACTTCTTGATCAATCTCACGCGCCGTTTGTTCAGACATTGATTTTTCTGGGCTGACTTGGCCAGCCAACATAGCATGGCTACCCTCATATTGAACTGGGCCAAGCAATTCACTCATTCCATATTCTGTGACCATGCTCCGAGCCAATTGAGTTGCTTGTTCAAAGTCATTGGAAGCACCAGTAGTCTGGACACCAAAGATAATCTCTTCGGCTACACGTCCTCCCATCAATCCAGCCAATTGTTCCTTCATATCATCTTTAGATAGCAGAGATTGGTCTTCTTTTGGAAGTGCAATCATGTATCCACCTGCGCGACCGCGTGGTACAATGGTTACTTTGTGCACAACACGTGCATTGGAAAGCACCAAACCAACAATGGTATGTCCGGCCTCATGGTAGGCCACAATTTCCCGTTCGCGTTTGGAGACTTCTTTATCCTTTTTAGATGGTCCAGCAATCACACGATCTTCTGCCTCATCGATATCGGAAGCATCAATTTCCTTTTTATTACGACGAGCGGCAACTAAAGCTGCCTCATTTAAGACATTTTCTAGGTCTGCACCCACAAAACCTGGGGTTTGTTGAGCCACCAATTTCAAATCAACGTCGGCTGCAAGCGGTTTGTTCTTAGCATGGACGCGAAGGATAGCCTCACGACCTTTGACGTCTGGTCTACCAACCAAAATCTTGCGGTCAAATCGACCTGGACGAAGAAGAGCTGGATCTAGGACATCGCTCCGGTTAGTTGCTGCAATAACAATAATTCCTTCGTTACCAGCAAAACCATCCATCTCAATCAAGAGTTGGTTAAGAGTTTGCTCGCGCTCATCATTTCCCCCGCCCATGCCGACACCACGGCGACGGCCAACAGCATCAATCTCATCAATAAAAATGATAGCAGGTGCAGCTTTTTTAGCATCTTCAAAAAGGGAACGGACACGGCTCGCACCGACACCGACAAACATTTCCACAAAATCTGAACCGGAAATACTGAAGAATGGGACACCTGCTTCTCCAGCGACCGCTTTAGCTAGGAGAGTTTTACCGGTTCCTGGAGGGCCTTCAAGCAAGACCCCAGCAGGAATCCGTGCTCCAAGGTTGGTGAAGCGTTTTGGATCTTTAAGGAACTCTACAACTTCAACCAATTCTTGTTTCTCTTCTTCGGCACCAGCAACATCCGCAAAGCGCACTTTGATGTCTTCTTTAGTTGTAGCTTTGGCACGATTACGGCCAAAGTTCATAGCACCACGGGCGCCGCCACCATTCTGGTTCATCATGGTCATAAAGAAGAAAAGTACAATAATGAATGGGACGATACTAATCAAAAACTGAATCCAAGCACCGCTTGAACTTTCCCGTTTAATACTGAGGTCTGCGCCCTGTTCCTGTGCTAAATCCTGAATCCGAGAGATATTAGCTTCCGATGGCAAAATAATGCTGGAGAAATTCTCAGCCTTGGTAGAGCTGGCATCGAAAAATTGAACACCTAAGTCGTTTTTTACTTCTTGTGCTTCTTTATAAGTACCCTGAATTTCAATCACGCTACCATTTGGTTGGTAGCTCAAATCCTTGACATTTCCGTCTTCCAATTGCTTGGTCAACTCAGTAAAGCTAATTTGCTGCGTTTGGGCAGATGAGCTAGTTCCAAAGATGTATTGGAAACCGGTGATTAAAGCAACAACTACGAAGATATAGGCCAGAGGATTACGACCGAAAAAACGGTTGTTTTGTTTCTTCATCTATATTCGTTTCCTTTTATATTTATTTGTAAACTTCCTCTTTCAAGATTCCAATGTAAGGGAGATTCCGGTAATTTTCTTGGTAATCCAAACCAAATCCCACTACAAATTCATTTGGAATTGTGAAGCAGGAATAGTCCGCATCAATCTCAACCTTACGGCCTTCTGGTTTATCTAGAAGAGTTACAATCTTAAGGGAAGCTGGCTTGCGTTCCAAGAACATTTTTTTCAAAATATCCAAGGTCAAACCAGAATCTATAATGTCCTCGATGATCACAATATGTCGATTTTCAATATCTGCAGCTAAATCCTTGACCACTGTCAACTCACCAGTGCTGGCAGTTCCTCCTTGATAACTAGACACAGCCATATAATCTGTTTCCAAATGCGCATCCACATGATTTATCAATTCCGCCATAAAAGGAATTGAACCCTTTAGAATCCCAATGAATACAGGATTTTTATCCATATATTCCTCCGCCAAAGTTTGGCCGAGTTTCTGGGCAGCCGCAACAATTTCCTCATGGGAGATGAGAACTTCTTTGATATCTTGATCTAACATATTCATTTCCTATTCTTTATCCATCTTTTGGACATAAATTCTAGCCTTCATTATACCATGTTCATTCTGGATACTCAAACATGGACCATGAGTATTGAGAATTCCCTGAATCTTTTCATCCTGTAAAACCAACACGGCCTGGTCCCGCTCCTGGATTGGGATTTTTTCATTGATAAACCATCGTCTCAACTTACGCCGCATCCCCCTCCAGACAAAGACATCTCCCTCCTGGCGATGACGCAACAGAACAGGTCTCTCCTCAACCTCTATTTCCGCTAAGATACTCCCTTTAGGTTTTTTTCCGAAGGAAAAATGAAAGGGGCCAAAATCAGTTACTTGACCCGGTTCTAACCAAAAGGACTGCGAGTCAAAGCGAGCTGGGGGGGTCTGGGTCAGTGAAAATTGATTGTAGCGCTTATCTAACCAATATCCCTGACCTAAATAGCTAGTCTGACTGCCCTCTTTTCGAAGCAGATGAGCCAGCTTCTCCACTTGTTCAGGTCCCCGAGGGAACTGGGGATAGTTTTTTAAGTACTGTTCTAAGAGGTAAATTTGCAAGGCTTCTGACTCTTCTTTCCATTTTTCCAAATGAAGAGGATCTAAGGGAGTCGTCAGACTGTTCAAAAGGCTATAAAGCTGCTCTACTTTCTGGGAGAGTCGTAGAAGACCTGTATCTAGCTGGGGATTCTCCTGGCGCAGATCTGGAAGAATCTTGTGACGGACACGATTGCGAAAATAAAGTGGACTATTATTCGAGGCATCTTCGAAATAAACTTCCTGAGGCAAATCCACCTTCGCAAAGTTTAGAAGTGGTCGAATCAGCTGGCCTCCAGCAAAATCCTGACATTCCTGCATGCCCGTGAGATTTTCCAAGTGATTGCCCCGAATCAAACGCATGAGAATGGTCTCTACCTGATCATCGCGATGGTGGCCAGTTACCAAGGCAGTATACCCCTGTTCCGCCATGATTTCAGCAAAGAAGTCATAGCGAAAGGCACGCGCCTCAGCCTCGCTGAAATCTCCCGTAAAGGAGCGACTATAGAAGGGTAGTTCTAACTCCTGGGCTAGACGTCTCAGGGACTCTTTTTCCCAGTCAGCTTCCGGACGCTGCCCATAATTAACATGAGCCAGACCCAAATCCAGGCCTAGCTCATCCCGATTACGGTAAAGGAAACTGAGTAAATATAAGGAATCCTTGCCCCCGGATAAGGCCAGTAATACCTTGGAATGGTCTTGAAAGTAGCCTTCCTTACAGACATGCTCCAGGATTAGAGTTTCCATAGTCATTTTAGTACCTCATAAATATCTTTAGAAATCTTGGAGATCAGCTCATTGTCCTTGTTTTCCGTAAAGATAACCAGGACATAGGGGGATTTAGCATAGACCAGAGCCGCATCATGGTGAAAGGCATCCGCATCACCAATTTTGTGGGCCACAGGAACTGGAAGGTCTCGGGGGATCCGCTGGTCATCAAATGCAGTCTGCTGTAACATTGAAAGTAACTCACCGTTTTGTAGGTAGATAGCCTCCATGAGCCGGCCGGCCATCTCCGGGGTGACCTCTCGGTCTACAACATCCCATTCCTGCCCTACAATCTGCTTGATGGCCTTTTGAAAAGCTGGACTCGACTTATCCGTTCCATAATAGCCCAGGATATTGTGGGCTACATTATCCGATTCTTTTGCAGCCTTATCCTCCAGCTCCTTATAGTTATAGGATTCTTGATTGGGTTCCTTGGGGAGACTTCCTGTTCCCGCAGGATCATAGGCTCCGTCATAATCTTCAGTTTCCTTGGTATACTTCACCCGATCTGTCCACTTCAAGTTCCCTTCAAGAACTTGTTCCTGCACGTAATAAAGATAGGGAAGCTTGGTAATACTAGCAGAATACATCGTCTTATTCTGATTAATCCCTGCCACCTTACTAGTCTCCACTTGCTGAACATAGATACCCACATTCTCATCCTGGTATTTCTCATCTAGTAGCTCTTGAACCCTCTGCATGCGATTGTCCTCCTGACTGAGCGAGGACCAGTCAACATAGTCCCCCTTGTCCGTCACGCCATACTCAGTTCGAGGATAGGTCACTTTCTTAACAATTTTAATAGGTTGATAAGCTTGATAGTTCCTTTTGCTGATCTTGCTTTGATCCTGTGGAACTTCCTTATAAAATTTTGCATCGGGCTGGAGCCAAAGAAGTCCTTCGTAGTCTTCTTCATGCAACAGCTGATTTGAATAAATGAAAGAACGGCTTGCTAAGATAAAGCTGCCGTCCTTCAGTTGAAACAGCGGGGTCCCATCATCCCGGTAGAGCAAATCTTGAATCAGCAGAGCTTGATTCGAAGACCAGGATTTTGCGACCTGGGTCAAATCCTGGTCTTTGAAACTGACCATATCCACTGTAGCTACTGGATTTTCCGGGATTTCCGTGTATAACAAGCTGTAAGATACTTGGAAGAGAGCTGCTGCTTGTTCTGGGGCCAGATTAAGTTTCTCAGCCGGATCCAAATTGACGAATGGCCAGGAGGTAAACCAAGCAAGGACAGGTAAAATCACCCAGGGATGCTTACTTGTCTTCAACATGTTCTAGTAAATAATAGGCCTTATTCTTCTCTTCCAGTTCTGTTAGCTTATCCTCAGAATGTTGGAGAAATAGAGCCACTTTTTTCATGAGTTGGGATTTTTCCATTATTTAGGTAGGAGATCTGGAATCGTGTAGATGGTCTCGCCGTCTTTAGAGTAGTAGTAACGGGCCCGCATGTACTTGCTGGCATAGTCATCATCTTCTAGCTTTTTAGCCAGTGTCGCCAATCTCTCCTCCTCCTTTTCTAATTGTTGGTATTGTTGGTCCATTTCTCGGTATTGCTTTTGTCTTTGTTCCAAAACCTGTCTGGTATTTGCCAGATTAAAGATTGGAAGAATAAACAAAATTACAACCAAAATCAGAACCCAGCCTATAAAGCGATTACGCTGGCGTCGTCCATCATGGTCATTCCGACGCTGCGAAGCTTCCTCCTCAATATAGGCGTTTTTCATTTGGAGGACATTTCTAGGCATCTTCTTCTATCCTTATTTCTTCTAATAGTTCATACATCTTAGAAGCATCTTCTTTTTTGGTACTATCTAGCATCTCTAAGACCTTCACCCGGACAAGTTTATGACCAAAGCGAATCTCCACGATATCGTCGATTTTTAAGTCGGTCGAACTTTTAGCCAAAACGCCATTCACTTTGATTCGTCCCTTGTCCGCCACTTCCTTTGCTACAGGACGACGTTTGATTAAACGAGATACTTTGAGGTATTTGTCTAAGCGCATAAATCTTTCTCCTTTTTTTCTATTGTAACACGTTTTGACCAGAGACCTGCTCTAAGTCCTTGAGTTTTTCTTTAAGTTCCTGGGCTAGGAAGCGCGTGAACTGAAGCAAGGCCTCTAGAATTTCATAATCTTTTTCCTGATGTAAGTTGAAGATCACTTCCATTTTTCCTTGCATGTCACTTAATTGTGCCTTAATAGTGGTTTGCGACAGTGCTTGGAAATAATCTTGGGCCAAGAAATAGCGAGCGGCTTTCGTAGCAAATCGTATATGGATAGCCCCTTTTTTCAAAAGGATATTTTCAATAAAAATCTGATCAGCGTAAGCTTTCAATAGCCCAACTTCTAATAAATACGCCACTGGGTCTGGATATTCTCCAAAGCGGTCCATCAACTCCTCTTGAAGTTCTTGGTAATCCTCTTCCCCTCGGATTTGTCGAATACGCTTGTAAATTTCAATCTTATGGCGTTCATCCTGAATATAGTCGGATGGTAAATAGGCATTGATTCCCAGGGAGATTTCCGCATTGGTTCCTTGCTGGGCCTGAATCTTCCCTTGCTTCTTGGCAATGGCTTCTTCCAATAATTGGGAATAAAGTTCAAATCCAACAGAGTCAATAAAGCCACTCTGGGAACTGCCCAATAGATTTCCAGCTCCTCGAATTGATAGGTCCTGCATGGCAATCTTAAATCCACTTCCCAATTCTGTGAAGCCCTTGATGGCATCTAAGCGTTTCTCTGACGCTTCACTCAAACTTTTATCAGGTCGATAAAAGAGATAAGAGTAAGCAATACGGTTACTACGACCAACTCGTCCCCTCAACTGGTAGAGAGTGGATAGCCCCATGTGATCTGCATTTTCAATAAAGAGCGTATTAGCATTGGGGATATCAACACCCGTTTCAATGATGGTTGTGGTAACCAGGAGATCGTAGACTCCGTTGACAAAATCAAGAAGGGTATTTTCCAGACGTACCTCTGACATTCGTCCATGGACATAGCCAATGGAAGCTTCTGGTATGAGTTCCTGTAATTCAGCAACTTTAAGTTCAATTGTGTCCACACGATTATAGAGGTAATAGGCCTGACCTCCCCGTTCTATTTCTCTAAGAACCGCATCTCGAATTACCTGTGGATTGGTTTCCATCACAAAGGTTTGTACTGGATAACGGTTGGTTGGTGGCGTTTCAATGACTGATAAGTCACGGATTCCTAACATAGACATGTGGAGGGTTCGAGGAATTGGAGTAGCAGTTAGGGTTAGGACATCCACCTTATTTTTCAATTCCTTCAATTTTTCCTTGTGTTTGACGCCAAAACGCTGTTCCTCATCGATAATAATCAAGCCAAGATCGGAAAATGTGACATCACTGGACAAGAGGCGATGGGTTCCGATGATAATGTCAACTTGACCCTTAGCTAACTTCTCCAGGGTAGCTGCCTGCTCCTTCTTAGTCTTAAATCGACTCAGTCCATCGACTTCCACAGCAAACTCAGCGAAACGTTCTTGAAAGTTGACCAGATGTTGTTGGGCTAAGACGGTGGTAGGAACCAGAACTGCCACCTGTTTATGGTCTTGAACAGCCTTAAAGGCAGCTCGCATGGCAACTTCTGTTTTTCCAAACCCAACATCCCCCACCAAGAGGCGGTCCATAGGTTTATCCTTTTCCATATCTTCCTTAATCTCTTGGATACTCTTGAGCTGGTCATCTGTTTCGACATAAGGGAAGTCCTGGTCAAAGTCTTCTTGATCTGGACCATTCGGAGAAAAGGCAAAGCCTTTTAATTGAGCACGCGCTGCATACAGTTTCAGTAGGTCATCAGCGATATCTTGAACCTGCTTCTCAACCTTTCGTTTCGCTTTCTGGAAGCGCCCATCATTCAATTTATTGAGTTTTGGTGCCTTACCTTCGCTTCCTATATATTTGGAGAGTAAATCCAGTTGATCAACAGGTAAGGAAATTCGATCTCCATTTTCATAACGAACTGTTACATAATCCCGGTAACTACCTAACACTTCGATGGTCTCGATTCCAAGATACTGTCCAATCCCATGAATAGCGTGGACAACATAGTCGCCTTTTTCTAATTCTTGGTAACTTTTTAAGCGCTCCGCATTGCTTATGTTTTGACGGCGAACCCGACGTTTGGTTTTCTTTTGAAACAATTCCTTTTCTGTTATTAGTAATAACTTTTGATCCTGCAATTGAAAACCTTGACTGAGGCCAAGTTTACAGAATTGGATCTCGTTTTCTCTGATTTCATCGCTATTCACAGTTTTAATTGTCAAGTTGTAATCTTGTAAAGTTTCTTGTAAAGTTTGTAAATGCTCTGTAGAGGTTATGTCAAGTACAATTGTATAGCCTGATTTTTGGAAGCGTAAGAGCTCGTCTTTAATCAGTGGTAGTTGACTGAAGTAATCTTGAAGCGGGAATTCTTGAAACTGGTGCAATCCACTTAATTTCAAATTTCCAAATCCACGTTGTAAATAAGAAAAGAAGCTAGCTGGCTTGTAAAGTCGCCACTTAGAATAGGAATCTAAGAAATAGAGCTGTCTTGACAGTGCTTTATCAACTTGTAATTGATCTGTCAAGTATTGCGCAACTTCTAACTCTTGCTGAGCTTTTTTATCTGTCAACCTTTGGAATTCATCGAAAATCACCAAACTATTCTTAGGAAGGTAGTCTAAAAGAGACCATTCTCCCTCATAGAAATACTGGAGAAAGCTGGGAAAGGCTTCGTGATAGGATCGCGACCGAATAGATGCTAAGATTTCCTGCAAATAAGATAGGAGGCTAGGACGACTTTGGTTTTTCATCAAGTCCAAAAATGCTGCTTCAGCTCGTTCATAGTCCTCTTCTCCAACAAGTTGGCTACGGACAGGTTGAATCAAAATAGACTCAACTTTTTCCTGGGAGCGTTGGTGTTCCGGACTAAAGGTGCGGAGATTGTCTAACTCATCTCCGAAAAATTCTAAACGATAAGGAAGCTCTTGGCCCAAAGGGAAAAGATCTAAGATATCTCCCCGCTGACTGTACTCCCCTTCTTGGGTGACCTGTCCCACTTTGGTATAGCCCATCTCATTTAGCTGATCTAGTATCTGTTCAAATGGATAGGCTATGCCTACTGTCAAAGTCTGGCTATAGGCACGATAGGCTCGTGGATCAGGAAGACGCAGTCCTAGAGCCGCTAGGTTGGCAATCACAATGCCTTCCCCTTCCTCTTGCAAAAATTGTAGAGTCTGAGCTCGGGTGTACTCTCTTTCCTTAGAAGAAAAAGCCAACTCCACTACGGCCACATCCTCTGCTAGAAAGCGGTAAATTTTTTCCTCCCCTACCAATGCAATCAGGTCACTTTCCAGGCGCTCCGCCTCGACCGTGCTCGCTACGATGGTAACAATTTTCGCTTTTTTCTTGCCAAGAAGACTAGCTAGCGCCAAGGCTTTACTGGTCGCAGATAGGCCAAGCACCAATTGCCGAGAGCTAGGATCAAATCCGTCAAGCCAGTCCTGAATTTGCTGATTTTGTTCAAATAGAGAAATCAGGTTCTGTTTAGCCATTGTAGCACCTCATACTTGCTTCTAGGTTCCTTGTATCCAGATAGTAGTAAAAAGCCTCTGTGACCCGTTCTAGAGCTTCTGAGATGGCAATCTGATCGTCCGTACTAAATTTACCTAGGACATAGTTGGGCACAGATTGTTGGGGAGCTGGTCTTCCAATTCCGATTTTAAAGCGTAAAAAATCAGAGTGACCTAGCAGGTGGATTATATTTTTGATACCATTGTGACCCCCTGCTGATCCCTTTGCCCGAAGTCTTACCTTGCCAACAGTCATGTCGAGATCATCATAAATTACGATTAAATCTTCTGCCCTTAACCCGTAATAAGCCAGGAGAGCTTCAACCGCCAATCCACTTTTATTCATAAAAGTAGTTGGTTTAGCTAAATAAATCTTTTCTCCTTGGTAGAAAAAAGAGGTAAGTTCGGCCTGAAAAATCCGATCTTCTTTAAAGATTACGCCTTCTTTTTGGGCAATTTGATCTACAAATTGAAATCCAACATTGTGGCGTGTACCTTGGTATTTAGAGCCTGGGTTTCCCAGGCCAACAATGAGTTTTGTCATAATTCCTCCAATACGAAAAGAGGTCGGAGTAGGGCCAACCTCGGTTCTTGAATTGATTAAACGTTAAAGCGGAACTCCATGATGTCACCGTCTTGGACAATGTATTCTTTTCCTTCCTCACGGAGGCGACCAGCCTCTTTGACAGCTTTCTCGCTACCGTAGGTCATAAGATCATCGTAGGACATGGTTACAGCACGGATAAAGCCCTTTTCGAAGTCTGAGTGGATAATGCCAGCTGCTTGCGGAGCCTTCATGCCGCGTTTAAAAGTCCAGGCCCGGACTTCTTTTTCACCAGCTGTGAAATAGGTTCCGAGTCCGAGTAGATGATAAGCAGCTCGAGTTAATTTGTCGACACCTGATTCATTCAAGCCCATAGCTTCAAGAAATTCTGCCTTGTCTTCTTCCTCTAATTCAGAAATTTCTTCTTCCGCGCGAGCTGAGATAACCACCACTTCTGCATTTTCTGTTGCTGCGAAAGCACGAATTTGTTGCACATATTCAATTGCATCTGGATCAGCTACTTGATCTTCATCTACATTAGCCACATATAAAACTGGTTTTGTGGTGAGGAGGAAGAGACCTTTCACAATAGCCTCTTCTTCAGGGCTAAATTCAATGGTTCGCGCAGATTTACCATCCTCTAGGACAGGTTTGATTTTTTCTAAGACTGCAAATTCCGCTACAGAATCCTTGTCTTTCTGGGTTCGAGCCATTTTTTCAACACGCGCATAGCGCTTGTTAATGCTTTCCAAGTCCGCTAGGATTAGCTCTAAATTAATGGTATCAATATCCGCCATCGGATCCACAAAGTCAGATTCTCGTCCTTGTTCACGCATAACATTTTCATCCTCAAAAGCACGGACCACATGGACAATCGCATCCACTTCGCGAATATTGGCTAAAAACTTATTCCCCAGACCTTCGCCGTTTGATGCCCCTTTAACAATCCCTGCAATATCGGTGAACTCAAATGTCGTTGGTACGGTTTTCTGTGGTTTGATGTACTCGGTCAATTTGATAAGTCGCTCATCTGGCACTTCAACTCGACCAACATTAGGATCGATTGTTGCAAAGGGGTAATTGGCAGCCTCTGCGCCTGCTCTTGTAATCGCATTAAATAAGGTCGACTTCCCAACATTTGGTAAGCCAACAATTCCTGCTGTTAAAGCCATCTTTTTCTCCTCATTTCATGTAAGTGAAAGCAACTCTTTTTGTAGATTATAATTTCTGCTCTCAGTCATCCAATCCATTATATCAAAAATTAAAAAGAGGGGTAAGTTCAAACGAATCTTCGCTTGACTATCATCCCCTCTTGAATTTATTCTTCAACCACCCGCTTAAGCTTTCTTTCAAAGTCATGCCGACTCATCATGACTAGATGCTGGCAATTGCGACACTGAAGTTTGATATCGGCTCCCACGCGCCTCACTTCCCAATCATTAGCTTTCTTCCCAGTGGACTTGACCAAACAAGCGTGTGGCTTTTTCATTTCGACCTTGCTTCCAACTTGGTACATAGAACCTCCTAATTTGTTCGAACAGGAGTAATCAATTGAATCAATTGATCTTCTTCAGCTGCTTTTAGAGTGAAAGGTCGAATAGGGGAGATAAAGCTCAAAATAACTTCTTCAGACTTAATCGCTTTTAAGGCCTCAATCATATAGTTGGGGTTAAAGCTAATGCTCAAGTCTTCTCCCTCAATGGCCAAAACTTCCAATTCTTCATCCACTTGTCCTACCTCAGGAGAGTTAACATAGGAACGCACAGTCTGGTCTTTAATTTCCACTTTCACTGTTCCATTTTGAGTTGCATTGGACAAAAGTCGAGCCCGTTCCATGGCTTGGCGTAGCTGTACCACGTTGAAGGTAAGTTGACTATTGGACATTGTTGGAATTAAACGGTTTGTATCCGGATAATTCCCTTCTAGTAAGCGGATGTAGAATGAAATGTATTCACTCTTAAAGAGCAATTGATTTTGAGCAAAGAAAACCTCAATGGATGTAATTTCATCGCCAAATACTGCTGTAAATTCTTTCAGAGATTTACTTGGAATCACCACATCAAAAGCATCACCAGCATTTTCTAGTTGGATAATTTTTTGACTGAGACGATGAGAATCTGTTGCAACTGTTTTCAATTGTTTATTTTCATCAAGAACAAAATGAACCCCTGTTAAAATTGGGCGACTTTCTTGAGAGCTTGCAGCAAAAGCTGTCTCGGAAATCAATTCTTTAAGGACTTTTGTCTCTAATAGAAGTGGATTACTGGTTGGAATTTCTTGGATACGTGGGTATTGGTTACTGTCTTTTCCTTTTAGGGTAATCTCTGATTTTCCACTTTTAAGCAAAAGCTGCTTATTTTCAATTTCTTTTAAATCTAATTCAAGTGAAGGAAGGCTAGAGATAACATTAATAAAGAATGTAGCTTCTAAAAGAAGACTGCCTGGTTGATCAACAACAAGTCCAGCATCTTTTTGCTCAACAGGAATAAAATTCTCGATAGAAATTTGCCCGTTGGAACCAATTAAGATGACTCCTTCAGCATGAGCTTCAATTTTTAAGGTTGAAAGAATTGGAATTGCATTTTTAGAACTAATAGCACGTTTAACTGTGTTAAGGGCTTGTAGAAAAAAATTCTTGTTTATAGAGAATTGTAACATGGAATCTCCTTTATTTATTTTTTAGTGATTATTATTTAATAATAGTAGTAGGGCTTGTGGATACTGTGGATAAAAGGCTCAATCCATTGTCCATCAAGTGAATAGACTTGTGCACAACCTGTGGATAACTTGTTGATAAGTTTTTGAGTTATTCACAGGGAGTTATACTCATTGCATTTCAAAATGTGACTTAGTTAAGCCTCTTTGATGAACTTACTGATTGCGTGCTTTCAAGTCTTATCCTTAATATTCAATAGGTCTCCTACACCTGTTGAGCTATCATCATGGGATTTCCTCGTCATTTTTCTGAAATTCCGCGAGTATTCTGATTTTGAAATTAGTTAAGTATTATTTTATTTTTTTCTTTAATTCGGATATTTCGATCTGAAGGGCTTGGTCTTCTTCGATTTGCTTTTTGATTTTATTGTGACTGTGCATGACCGTTGTATGATCTTTTCCTCCAAATGCTTTACCAATTTTAGGGGTTGAATTGTCGGTCAATTCGCGGCTGAGGTACATGGCTACAGAACGGGCTTTAACGATATTTTGCTTACGGCTGGTTCCTTTAATCTCTTTAAGGCTTATGCCATAGAATTTTCCTACTACTTCTTGGATGGTATCAATTGGAATAACGCGTGAAATACGGCGCGTGTCTTCTTTTCTGGACCGAATAGCCTTTGCTGCGACTTCCACAGTAATCTCAGTGATTCCTTCAACTTGTGCGGTCAGCTTGATATCATTAAGGGCTCCTTCAATTTCTCGGACATTGTTGTCAAATTGATTGGCTAAATATTCGTAGGTTTCGGTTGGGAATCTATATGGTGAGTGCTCTGTCTTGGATTTTAAAATGGCAATCCGGGTTTCGTAGTCTGGTGGGGTAATGTCACATACCAGACCCCAAGCAAATCGTGTGGTTAGGCGATCAGCTATTCCCTTTAACTCAGTGTGAGGGCGGTCACTAGTAAAGACAATCTGCTTCCCTTCTTTGTACAGAGCTTCAAAGGTATTGAAAAGCTCTTCTTGGGTCGATGCCATACTTTCTTTGTTTAAGGCTTGAATATCATCGATAATTAATAGGTCGAGAGTTCGGAATCTTTTTTTAAATTCATCTGTTGTCATCAAGCGGATGGAATCGATGAAATTATTCATGAAATTCTCAGCGGATATATAGAGAACTCGGTTACCAGGAAAGACACCAAAATAAAAATTTCCGATTGCATTGATCAGATGTGTCTTTCCTAATCCAGGTCCTCCGTGTAGAAAGAGTGGATTATAGGTATTACCTGGACTTTCGGCAACAGCCATGCTGGCTGAAAAGGCAAATTTGTTGCCTTCTCCTAAAACAAAATCTTCAAAAGTATAGCGACTTTGGAGTCCAGTGTCTGTAAAAGATTGTTCTCGAATAGGGGCTCTAAAAGTTGGACTATCACTGTTAAAAGTTGGATTTGGTTTTTCAAAGACATATTCGACTTTTAATTCCCTGTCAAAGACTTCGAATCCAGCAACGATCAAATTGGATTGGATATTGTTTTCCCAGTAGTCTGCTTTTGCTGAGTTGTCTAAGTAAATGGTGACGGTTTGATCATCCACCGAAACCAATTCTGCGGGTTCAACAAAAAATTGGATAACTTCTGATTGTTTGGAATCTCTGGTTAACTCTAAAAACCGCTGCCAAAATGCTTCGTTTTTGTTCATAGCGATTCCTTTCTTGTGTAAAATCAATTAGAAAAATTATACCACATAGCCTAGTTTTCCACAAGCTGTGGAAAGTAATCCACCTGTTTGTTAATAGTTTTCCACAGGGTGTGAATTACTTGGGAAAGCTTTGAATATCCTGGGAGTAGCCTGTGAGAAATGTTGTGGGGAAAAAATAAAAATCCACATGCCTATTTCAGCATGTGGATAATTCGGTCATATTCATCCAGGGAATCAAAGTAAATTGTGATACTTCCCTGGTTATTTTTGTCTTGTTTAATCTGGATGCGCGTGCCTAGGATCTCTTGAAGCTTGCGTTCTTCTTCGGAGAGAAAGGGATCCTTGGGCTTCTTAGTTACTGGGGACTGCGGATTTTTCAGTTCTTTTTCTAGCTGTCGAACTGTCCATCCCTTCTCGATGACTTGCTGCAAATAGTGCAGCTGTTCTTCTGTTTTAAAAGCCAAGAGGAGCCTAGCGTGACCTGGACTAATGGTGCCCTGGCTAAGCGCTTCTTGTAGACCTGGGGCTAATTTCAGGAGACGCAGACTATTTGAGATATAAGGTCGAGATTTTCCTAATTGCTGGCCGATATCTTCGTGGGTTAGTCCATGTTCTACCAGTTTTTGAAAGGCAAGGGCTTCCTCGATAGGATCCAAGTCTTCCCGTTGGAGATTTTCGATAATTGCTTGTTCCATCATTTGGGAATTGGTTAAGTCCTTAACCAGTGCTGGTATGGTGGTCCATCCTAGCTCTTGACAGGCGCGAAGGCGCCGTTCCCCTGCAAGTAATTCATAACCAGTAATGGGCGATTTTCGGACAATAATGGGTTGAATGAGGCCGTTGACACTAATTGATTGACTCAATTCTGTCAAGGCAGAATCCGAAAAGTGTCGCCTAGGTTGATAAGGATTGGTCTGAATATCTTGGATGGAAAGTTCTGCCATGTAATCCATTAGTAAAGTATAACACCGCTTTACGAAAATGTAAAGCGGTGAGAAGGTTATTGTTTCAAGTCTTGAGTAGTTTTATCGAGTTTGACATCTACTTTCTGGAGCTTGCCATTACGGTAAAATTCAATGGTAATCGTATCATTGATGTTTTTACTGTAAAGCGCTGATTGTAAATCACTGGTTGACTGAATATCTGTATCGTCAATCTTTGTGATGACGTCATATTGTTCCAATTTACCGTCAACTGGGAATCCTTCCTGAGTAGAACGGACAACGACACCTCCTTGGATATCCTCTGGGAGGTTGAGGCGATCGAGATCGCTGGTAGTCAGATTGGTCAGGTTGAGCATGCTGATTCCAAGTGCTGGGCGGCGAATAGAACCATTCTCCTCTAACTGCTCAACTATGGCAATAACTTCATTTGAAGGAATTGCGAAGCCCATTCCTTCTACAGAGACTCCAGAAATGCTGGAGGCAATCTTGCTTGAGGTAATTCCGATGACTTGGCCATCGATATTGATCAAAGGTCCTCCTGAGTTCCCTGGGTTGATAGCTGCATCCGTTTGTAGAGCCTTGGTTGAGATTGTCTGACCGTCTTCTGATTTAGAGGTTACCGTTCTCTCCAAACTTGAGATAATTCCTTGGGTTACAGAATTAGCATAGTCTGTTCCTAGGGGGCTACCGATAGCGATAGCTGTTTCTCCGATACTTAATTGGCTGGAATCACCAAAAGTTGCCACTTCTTGGACTTTGTCAGCAGGGATACGAACGACCGAGATGTCTGAATAGACATCTGAACCAATCACTTCTCCTTCGACCTTGCTGCCATCTGCAAATTGAATGTCGAGACGGCTAGCTCCAGAGATGACATGGGTATTGGTGACGAGATAGGCGTATTTTCCGTCTTTTTTGTAGATGACACCGGATCCTTCTCCAGCCGCGGCATCTTCCCCACTCTCATTTGGACCAAGGTTGAAAATACTGTTACTTTGGTCATTTTCAGCATAGCTGATGACGGATACAACAGCATTTTGAACTTTATTCACAGCAAGTGTTGTACTGGTTTCATGTTTTTGTGTTTTTTGTGGAACCACCTGTGTCTGGTTGCTGAGCAAATTTTGATTTTGAGACAATTGATTGCCAGCATAGCCTCCTAAAAAGCTAAGTCCAAGGATACCAGCAGCAATCGCAGGTGTTTTTAATGATTTATTTTTCATGTGGGCCTCCAATTCACAAGTTGACTATATAAAATCAGACTTAATTATAGCTTAAAACCACAAAGTTATCCACAAATTGTGGATAACTTTGTGTATAATGAGGATATGAAAGTAAAGTTTTTAACAGTTGGAAAATTAAAAGAAAAATATCTGCGAGACGGGATCCAAGAATATCAGAAACGCTTATCGCGTTTTTGCCAGGTGGAGATGATTGAAGTTGCAGATGAACGCATCCCAGATAAGGCTAGCTCCAGAGAAAAAGCTACCATTATTGAAAAAGAAGGTCAGAAAATCGAAGCGAAAATTCAAGATCGTGATTTTCTGGTTGTTTTGGCCATTGAGGGGAAACTCCAGTCTTCTGAGGAATTAAGTCAAGCCTTGGCAGGCGCAACCTTAAATGGCCACTCCACCTTGACCTTTGTCATAGGGGGCAGCCTAGGCTTATCTGACCGAATTAAGACAAGGGCTAACTTGCTTTTGAGTTTTGGGCGAATGACCCTGCCTCATCAGTTGATGAAACTGATTCTGGTTGAACAGGTTTATCGCTCCTTTATGATCCAGGAAGGAAGTCCCTACCATAAATAAATCAGCTGGGCTGTATTGTAGCTGAACCGATGGCTTTGATAGGAATATGGAAGTTCTGCCTTCTTGCATGCTGTCGTTTTATTTGGTATAATTAGGAGAATTGGTCCCATAGCTCAGCTGGATAGAGCATTCGCCTTCTAAGCGAACGGTCGCAGGTTCGAATCCTGCTGGGATCATGTAGATGCTTGCCTGATGCACAAAGGACTGGTTTCTAGCCAGTTCTTTTTTTGCCCGCTAAAATGAAATGAAAATCATCATTTTCAGAAAATAGCCCTGCATATTATACATTTCAGGCAGTTTTTATGACATTTCGGGACCTAGCTCCCCATCGGAGGATCGTTTAAGATATACTATTAAATTGCTATGGAAGTTCATTTGTTTTTACGAGACGATAGTCCGTTTCATCTGCTTTTATTGCTTATCCGTGCTGTGGGCCTGGGCTGGCTCTTTTTTAGTCTACTGAGAAATCGGGTGAAGTGGCCCTTCTTTCTTTATTTCTGGCTTTATGAGTTGGTTCTTGTGGGAATCGGAACTTTGCGCTTCTTCTTCTTTTACTTTCTCTTATTTGCAGAACCTTTCATACTCTCGTGGTTCCTGTATCGGAATACCTACGAGAGTTTTCGTTTCTCTTCTTACTCAGTAGGGATACTCTATCTAGGATTTGATTTATTACGAGTTTTCTTCTTATTTTGTCTCTATACAATTGTAGGTCATGAGTTTTTTGTGGATTTTCATCTCCTTCTGTACGGTTTGATGGCTGGTTTGTCCCTGCATACCTTGTATTTGCTGTTCCAATATTTTCATCGTTATCTGTTATTTATGGATGAGCCACGTTTTCGGAAGCAGATTCGAATTTCTTTCGTATGCTTTATCTTGATCCATCTTTTCCTAACCCTTTCGCAAATGTGTACCTGTTCGATTTTATCCATTGGTTGTTCCGGCTTCTTGCGAACGGCATCGCTTTATCTTTTTGCCTTTGTTATCTTGCGGTTGCGCTTGTCTATTCTTTCTTTTGAAAAAAAGGAAAGGGAGAATAAGCTCCCCATGACTAAGTTATGCAAAAAGTTAGGGTGCATGTATCAAGATTTAAGAGGCTTTCGGCATGATTTTGCAGGGATGATGGTGAGTTTTACGGCAGCGATTGAAAGTAGGGATTGGGAATTGGTTGAAAAATTACATAAGGAAGTGTTGGTAGAGGCTAATGAAGTCATGTCTTCCCGTGAATATTCTTATTTTGATCTCTGTCTCTTGGAAGATAAGACTATTCGGAGTTTGATTTTCCATTATCTCTGTCAGGCACAAGAAAAAGGCTTGAATTTTTATCTAGAAATTCGAGACAAGGTGCCGCCCATGGAAGTGAATCAACTGGCTTTGGTGCGACTGCTGAATATCTTACTGACCAATGCTATCGAGGCGGCTCAAGTCTCTGAGAGTAAACGAATTGATTTGGCCTTGTTTAGAAGTGATCAGGGACTTGAGATGATCTTGGAAAATAGTCGTCCCCCTGGTGAGTTGAATATTCAAAAAATCTTTCAGTCGGATTGGTCTACTAAGGGATCTGACAGGGGGACTGGTTTGTTTACGGTTCAGCGGATCTTAAACCACGAGGAAGTTCTGTTATTGGAGACTGAGATTGGTTCTCAGAACTTCATACAACATCTAACCATAAGGAGTTAACTATGAAAGTGCTGATTTTAGAGGATCAGGTTCATCATCAAGTTCGCTTGGAAAGGATTCTTCAAGAACTTGGTGAGGAACTTCAGCAAAAACTAGACATTCGATCGACGGGAAAGTTGGAAGAATTTATGGAATATCACGCGCAAGCAGAAGTTCATCAGCTTTATTTTTTGGATATTGAAATTCAAAATCGTGAGCGAATGGGGCTGGAGGTAGCGCGTGAAATTCGGCAAAATAACCCTTACGCGATTATTGTATTTACCAGCTCTCATTCAGAATTTGCCTTGCTGACTTTTCGCTATCAAGTAGCTGCTTTGGATTTTATTCCCAAGGATTTGGCAAAAGATGTATTCCGTTTGCGAATCCGTGAGGTTTTGGAATACAGTCGAACTCATTTTTTAGATATGGATACTGAGGAAGATTTTTTTGATTTCAGTACCAAAGGAGAACGCCTCCGCATTCCTTTTCAAGATATTCTTTATATCGAAACAGCGGCTAGCTCTCACAAGTTACGAATTGTTGGTAAAAATTTTATCAAGGAATTTTCTGGCACCTTGCAGGAATTGAAAGGTTTAACAGATCCTCAAGGGAGAGAGCGTTTCTTTTGCCCCCACAAATCTTATTTGGCAAATATTCAAAATATCCGAGGCTGGGATAGACGGAAAAAAGAAGTTTTATTCTACGGTCAGGCCAGTTGTCCCTTGTCACGACTACGTTTAACAGCTATGAAAGAATTACTGGAAGAAAAAAATAAAATTTTTTGAAAAAAAAATAAAATTTTTTGAAAAAAAGTCTTGCATTCCCAAATTAGAACTGCTATAATTATTCTTGTCCTTGAGACAGGATGGTCCGTTGGTCAAGGGGTTAAGACACCGCCTTTTCACGGCGGTAACACGGGTTCGAATCCCGTACGGACTATAGGTGAAGTCGGAGTTTATCCGACTTTTTTTCTTGCTAAAAATAAGACGCATCCATTCAGAACTTTAAAAGCTTGCTTGGATGCGTCTTTTTATTTCATTTCAAAAATAGAATACTTGAAAAATTTCGACGAGATGACTAGGAAAGTCAATGGAATAGATGTTCAACAGGACTTGGACTATTATCATCAGATGTTGAAGTTTAAGGAGTATTTGTATTCTAATTCGTCTGGAATCTATTTCTTAGCCAATGCTGGTAGGCTAGGAAAAGAAGGAGGGAAGTAAGGCTAATCCAGAGGCCGAGGTAGAAACCTTGTGGGACAAAGATCAGTTGGACCTTGCCAGTTCCTTTTGTAACATCAACGGCCATAAATCCAGTTTGTGCTTGGCGGATTGGAATTTCTTTGCCATTTTGGTAGGCTTTCCAGCCTTTGTCGTAGGGAAGGGTTACAAAGAGGCTGGTTTCTTTGTCTGTTTGGTAACGGATTTCCATCCTATTTCCCTGTGTGTGCACCTCAGTCTGGTTTTCTTTTAGCTTAGTGAAAATCGCTTCCAAACTTTCTTGTGGGACACTATAGACATGAGGTTCTTGGTAGCTGGCTTCTGTAGCACCTGGGAAGAAGAGTTTGACGGTGACTTCCTTCGCCTCTGGGAAATAGCCCAAGTCGAAGAAGGAAAAGGTGTTATCCAACGTATAGGTGTAATAGGTACCATCAATGAGCAGCTGTACGACGGAGTCTTCCTCATCTGGGAATTGGATATTTGGGAGACTGAGGTAGAGCTGCTGGTTGGCTGGTGCTTCTACCACAAAGGTTGTTTGTGGGGGAGCATCTCCTTCTTTTTTGATTGTACGATCGGTATTACTTTCATAAATTGGAACTTGATCGAAAAGGATAGAGTCGAGTCCAGTCAGATGTTGGAGCAGGTCTCTTTGGTTATCTAAGGTTAGCGTAGATAATTTAATATCTTCATAAGTTTCTTGGGTTAGAAAAGCCAGTGGTAGAGCCCATTGATTTTCCTCAAGCTGATAATCTCCTTCGCTAGCTAAAGTGCTAAATCCGAGACGTGGCGGGTGATTTTTACCTATAATATAGCGGATACCGAAGAGGCTATCCATTAGGATGGTGTTGTTTTGATAGCGAAGGTTGAGGTTGCTACCAGATGATTTGTAACCTAGAACGTCCAGTGTGCCACTTGCTAAGCGATTTCGAACAGATGAGAATTGTGAAATACCGTTTAGACTATGCTTCATGGTATCATTCCCCGTTTGTACTTGGGTTAGTTCAGTTCGGTAGAAGCCAGATTCCATAGTTTCTTTTAGCTGCAAGATTTCTTCTTGTCCTCTTTTGTAGGAATCGAGACTGGCAAATCCCCATTCTGCCGCAATTCCTTGGATTTGGTAAAAAGAATTGCAACCAAGTTCTACGATTAGGAAGAAACTAACCGCTAGGGTATAGAAGATAGAGGACAATTTTGCCTTTTTGTAAGCCCAGAAGAGGAGGAGATAGGCTCCTAAAAATTCAAACGTTAAAAGAAACTGGGTGGAGTTCAAGAAGTCATAGTGCTCTTTCGAGAAGAACCAGGTTACTCCCCAACCGCCTGCGAGAAAGAGACTGGCTAAGAGAACTTGTTTGAATTGTAGCTGGTCGAGTCGTTCCAAGACAGTGGCCGCCATCCAGACAATCAGTAGGGAGAAGAGCCAGGAGTAGCGATGAAGGAACATGTTTGGCGCGTGGAAACCTTGCCAGAAAAGGTCTAAGGATTCTAGGTAGAAGCTAGCGATTAAGAAGCTGATAAGGAGTCCATAGGATAGTTTCACGTGAAACGGAATGGATTTGAGCAGGAAGAAGCACAGACTTAGAACTAGTGGAATGATTCCGACGTAAATCATTGGAATGGCTCCGTATTTGGTAGTATCAAAAGCCCCCACTAAGGTTTTGGCAAAGATATCAAGATACCAAGAAGCCTCTGTCAAGAGACGGTCAATATCTGTAAAGGATTCACCGTGACCTCGTAGGTCCAAGAAGGTTGGTAAGAGCATGATGGCGCTACTTGTCCCAGCTAGAACAGAGGTGATGATGAATTTTGATAAAGTTGACAGGCGCTGTTTAAAATCCCAACTTAGTTGCAGTAAATACCAAGGTGGAAGGAAGATGACCATCATATAGCCAAAGTAGTAGTTTTGAATTAAAAGGAGAGTGAGGGATACAAAGTAAATCCCTACTTTATTCTCCTTGACAATCCTGTCAAGACCATGCAGGATTAAAGGAACCAGAATAAAGACATCCAACCAGGTCTTTATTTCAAGTTGACTCACTGTAAAGCTCATGAAACTATAGCAGAGTGATAGTACCAAGGCTAGGAAGGGGGATAGTTTTTTGAAGCTACCCTTGAGCGATATGAAACTAGCTAGCCCAATGGATCCAAATTTTAAAATTGTAAAGAGATAGACAGCATTGGGCATGGTTTTAGCATCAAAGAAGTAAACCAAGGGGGAGAAGAAGCTTCCTAGATAGTAAGAACTAAGAGCATAAAAATTATGACCAAGTCCAGCAGTGAAACTGTAAAATAGGCTATCTTTTCCGTGTAAAATATCTCGTAAAGCAGTGTCAAAGATGACATATTGGTGAAAGCCATCCCCTAGCAAAGGAGATGTTGGACTGGACCAGTAAATTCCCTGACTATAATAGAGGAGAAGCATTCCAAGTGCTGGAATAATGAAGGATAGAAAGGTTAGATAGTGTCTTCTAAGTAACTGTTTCATAATGTATCCTATATATAAAAAGGGAGGCTAGGACATTAGTCCTGACCTCGAAGTGTATTTATTAAAAATATAAATGATGTGTTTAATCTTTCCAAAGTTCTTTAACTTTAGCCTGTACTTCCTCATTTTCAAGGAACTCATCGTATGTTTCGTCGATACGATCAATGACCCCATTTTTGGAAAGAACAATGATGTGATTGGCTAGGGTTTGAATAAACTCATGGTCGTGACTAGCAAAGATGATACTCTCTTTGAAGTTTTTGAGACCGTCGTTAAGACTAGAGATAGACTCAAGGTCTAAGTGATTGGTTGGATCATCCAGAACTAAGACGTTGGATTTCAGCAACATCATTTTAGACAACATAACGCGAACCTTTTCACCACCTGACAAGACATTGACAGATTTGTTAACCTCATCACCACTGAAGAGCATTCTTCCTAGGAAGCCTCGAAGGAAGGTATTGTCATCTTCTTCTTTACTTGCAAATTGACGTAGCCATTCTAAGATGGATTCGTCACCAGCAAAGTCTTTAGAGTTGTCTTTTGGTAAATAACTTTGACTAGTTGTCACTCCCCACTTGACAGTTCCTTCATAATCGATGTCTCCCATAATGGCACGAATCAGTGCAGTTGTTTGGATATCGTTTTGTCCGATGAGAGCTGTTTTATCACCTGGTCGGAGGATAAAACTAATGTTGTCGAGGATGACGTCACCATCAATCTTGACACTTAGGTTTTCAACTGTCAAGAGATCATTACCGATTTCACGTTCGGCTTTAAAATTGATAAATGGGTATTTACGGCTAGATGGAACGATTTCCTCTAGGACAATCTTGTCAAGCATCTTTTTACGAGAAGTTGCTTGTTTTGATTTACTTGCATTGGCAGAGAATCGAGCTACGAACTCTTGGAGCTCTTTGATTTTCTCCTCTGCTTTTGCATTACGGTCTGCTTGTAATTTAGCTGCAAGTTCACTAGATTCTTTCCAGAAGTCGTAGTTTCCAACATAGAGTTTGATTTTTCCAAAGTCAAGGTCAGCCATATGTGTGCAGACCTTGTTTAGGAAGTGACGGTCGTGGGATACAACGATGACGGTATTGTCAAAGTCGATGAGAAAGTTCTCTAACCAAGTAATGGACTGGATGTCCAAACCGTTGGTTGGTTCGTCGAGGAGGAGAACGTCTGGTTTACCAAAGAGAGCTTTGGCCAAAAGGACTTTAACCTTTTCACCATTGGTTAGTTCACTCATGTTTTGGTAGTGTAGGTCTTCAGGAATATTGAGGTTTTGGAGCAGTTGAGCAGCTTCACTTTCGGCTTCCCAACCACCTAGTTCTGCAAATAGACCTTCGAGTTCAGCTGCCCGAACTCCATCTTCGTCAGAAAAATCCGGTTTCATGTAAATAGCATCTTTTTCTTTCATGATGCTATAGAGATGTTTATTTCCCATGATGACCACGTCAATCACGCGCTCCTCTTCGTAGTCAAAGTGGTTTTGACGAAGAACTGAGAGACGTTCATCTGGACCAAGGCTGACATGGCCTGTGCTTGGTTCAATATCCCCAGCGAGAATCTTAAGGAAAGTGGATTTACCGGCTCCATTGGCCCCGATAAGACCATAGGTATTTCCTTCTGTAAATTTGATGTTTACATCATCAAAGAGTTTGCGATCACTGAATCGCAATGATACGTCTGATACTGTTAGCAATGGACTTCTCCTATTTTTAATATTAGTCTCATTTTACTAGAAAGGGGCTCATTTATCAAATCTTGACTTAAAATAAGGAAGACTATAAAATAGTATGCATCAGAAAAGTAATTTTGCTTCCTCTAAAGAGAGCTTGTGGTTGCTGCAAACAAGTGTGGAACAAGGTGAAGATTGGGCTGATAACTGACAATCGGATAGATGAAAAGAGATGGTTTTCCATAAATGAGGTGGCACCGCGGTATATCGTCCTCACAGAGTTTTTTCTGTGTGGACTTTTCTTTTTATCATTCGACCATAGAAAAGGAGAGGATTAATATGACCAAACCGATTATTTTAACAGGCGATAGACCGACTGGGAAGCTCCATATTGGTCACTATGTTGGGAGCTTGAAAAATCGTGTCTTGTTACAGGAGCAAGGCCAACACAAGATGTATGTATTTTTAGCCGATCAACAGGCGTTAACAGACCATGCTAAGGACCCACAAACCATTGTGGAATCTATTGGCAATGTTGCCTTGGATTATTTAGCTGGTGGGTTAGATCCAGAGAAGAGTACGATTTTCATTCAAAGTCAAATTCCAGAGCTGGCAGAGCTATCCATGTACTATATGAATCTAGTTTCTTTAGCGCGCTTGGAACGGAATCCAACAGTTAAAACGGAAATTGCGCAAAAAGGCTTTGGGGAGAGCATCCCAACAGGATTCCTTGTCTATCCAATTGCTCAGGCAGCGGACATTACGGCCTTTAAGGCTAATTATGTTCCAGTAGGAAATGACCAAAAACCGATGATTGAGCAAACTCGTGAAATTGTACGGAGTTTTAATCATACGTATCAAACGGATGTCTTGGTGGAGCCTGAAGGAATTTATCCTGAGAATGAATCAGCAGGGCGCTTACCAGGACTTGATGGAAATGCTAAGATGTCCAAGTCTTTGGGAAATGGAATCTACCTTGCTGATGACATGGATACCTTGCAGAAGAAGGTTATGAGTATGTATACGGATCCAAACCATATTCGAGTGGAGGACCCAGGGCAGGTCGAAGGAAACATGGTTTTCTATTACCTAGATGTTTTTGGACGTCCTGAAGATATGGATACAATTCAAGCTATGAAAGACCACTACCAACGTGGTGGTTTAGGGGATGTCAAAACCAAGCGTTACTTACTAGAGATTTTGGAAAGAGAACTCGGACCTATCCGTGAGCGCCGATTAGAATTTGCCCAAGATATGGGACAAGTTTATGACATGCTGAAGAAAGGCAGTCAGGCTGCCCAGGCTGTAGCTGCAGAAACCCTTGATCAGGTCAAGGAAGCTATGGGGATTCGCTATTTCTAATCCTAAGTTATATTAGTTGACAATTCATTTAAGAGTGATAAAATATTTAAAACCTATCAGGATTGGCCTGATGAAAGATAAATAAAGAGGAGAAATACCATGTCAAATTGGGATACTAAGTTTCTAAAAAAGGGCTACACTTTTGATGATGTTTTGCTCATTCCGGCAGAAAGTCACGTGTTGCCAAATGATATTAATCTAAAGACGCAATTGGCGCCGAATCTAACCTTGAATATCCCTATTATTTCAGCTGCTATGGATACTGTTACAGATAGCCGTATGGCCATTGCTATGGCTCGTGCTGGTGGACTTGGAGTTGTTCATAAAAATATGTCTATTGAAGAACAGGCAGAAGAGGTTCGTAAGGTTAAACGTTCTGAAAATGGCGTTATCATGGACCCGTTCTTCTTGACACCGGACCACTCTGTATCTGAAGCGAATGAGTTGATGGAACGTTACCGTATTAGTGGAGTTCCAATTGTAGATACTCTTGAGAGCCGGAAATTAGTCGGTATTATTACCAATCGTGACATGCGTTTCATCACTGACTTTGGTCAATCAATCCGTGAGCACATGACAAGTGAAAACCTTGTAACTGCTCCCGTTGGAACAGATCTAGAGATAGCTGAACGGATTCTTCACCAAAATCGTATTGAAAAACTACCATTAGTAAATGAAGATGGTTCTTTGGCTGGTTTGATTACCATCAAGGATATTGAAAAAGTGATTGAGTTTCCAAATGCAGCTAAAGATCAATATGGTCGTCTTCTAGTAGCCGGAGCTGTAGGGGTTACTTCTGATACTTTTGACCGAGCACGCGCTTTGTTTGAAGCAGGAGCGGATGCAATTGTTATCGACACTGCTCATGGTCATTCAGCTGGTGTGCTCCGCAAGATTCGCGAAATTCGTGAAGTATTCCCAGATAAGACTTTGATTGCTGGAAACGTGGCAACAGCAGAAGGAACACGTGCCCTTTATGATGCTGGTGTTGATGTTGTTAAGGTCGGAATTGGACCAGGCTCAATCTGTACGACACGTGTTATCGCTGGGGTTGGAGTTCCTCAAGTGACAGCCATTTATGATGCAGCAGGTGTGGCGCGTGAATACGGAAAGACAATCATTGCTGATGGTGGTATCAAGTATTCAGGCGATATTGTTAAAGCTCTTGCAGCAGGTGGCCATGCAGTTATGCTTGGTTCTATGTTGGCAGGTACCGATGAGGCTCCTGGTGAGACAGAAATTTTCCAAGGACGTAAATTTAAAACCTACCGCGGAATGGGAAGTCTTGCAGCTATGAAAAAAGGTTCGAAAGACCGTTATTTCCAAGGTTCTGTTAATGAAGCCAACAAATTGGTTCCTGAAGGAATTGAAGGTCGTGTAGCTTATAAAGGGGCTGCATCTGATATTGTCTTCCAAATGGTCGGTGGTCTACGGTCTGGAATGGGCTATGTTGGTGCAGGAGACCTATCTCAACTTCGTGAGAATGCACAATTTATGGAGATGAGTGGTGCAGGCTTGAAAGAAAGTCATCCACATGATGTTCAAATTACCAATGAAGCACCGAACTATTCAGTACATTAAGAATTCAAAAAAAAACAGGCTAGATTGCCAATGTCATTAAGTTAAGGGATTCTGGAAGCTCGTTAATCGAACTTCCGGAATCCCTTTTTTGCTATACTTAAGCTAAGGGAGGTATATCTAATGCCAAATCAAGTAAAGAAGCATCTACGAAATAGTATAGTCATTTAGTTTTTAAATAGTATGTTATTGCATCAGTTATAGAGTCCATTTTGCGAAGTAATTCTGTAACTGATTTTTTTAGAATAGCCCAACTTTGCTCAATTGGATTTAATTCTGGAGAATACGGTGGTAGAGGTAAAAAGAAGTGACCAGCATAGATAGAAAGTTCATCTAGTA
>NZ_JADXDQ010000022.1:0-31170 GCF_015831295.1 Streptococcus sp. NLN64 | reverse complement strand
CCCGTTCTCTATGCAGTAAGGGATACCAGTCCCCCTTTGTTAGGAAATTAGGATACCGAATCAAATAGAATACATTTTTAAAAATCGAGAGTCGCACCAAGGGCGGAGTCTACCCTTTTTTAGGGTGCTAAGGTAGTAGAACCATCTTTATTTATAGAAAAGCTTGATCGTTCATAAAAATCATCAGAATTGCAATTGTTTATTGCTTGTTTCTGATGATTTTTTTGATAGTTACGCAAAGATATTCAGGGTATGAATAATTCGGGTTTACCTCTTGCTCATCCAAAAGTTACATGTTGAATAAGTCCGCATGACTGCCTGTATCAGATAAAGTTAGAGTTAAGACATCGTCCTCAATAAGATAAATCAAAAGCCAATCGGGTTTTATATGGTACTCTCTGAAACCAGCATAAGATCCTTTTAGTTCATGATCTCGGTATTTTTCGTCTAAAGAATGTCCCAATCGAAGTTGCTCAATAACTTCATCTAGTAGATTCAAGTCTACTCCACGTTTTATCATACGTTTATAACTTTTTTTTGAAAGCAGATGTAAATTTCAGATGATACATTTAAGACTCCAAGGATTTTTTTTAATCAGTTAAATTATCATATGAAGCAACAGATTGATCACGAGAAATGAGCTTCGCTTCTTCCATTGCTTGAATTGTACTCTGTGAATAATTTGGAATCTCAACAGTAAAAGGAAGACCCCCACGCAAAAGACATTGACGTAAAAAGATATTGACAGCGCTAGACATATCTAAGCCTAAATCGCTAAACAATGAGGTTGCCTGAGTTTTTACAGATTCATCAATTCGAATTTGAGTCGGTACGTTTGCCATTTGATATACCTCCTTTCAAATGAAATCTTACTACAAATGGTATACATTGTCAATTGTTTGTGTTGTTTTTTAAAAAATTGATATTTACCTTGAAATGGCTATCCTGAGGTAGTGATGAGACCTGAGGAAGGTAGCAAGGGGTAGACTCTAGTGAGAGCGTATTCCAATCTATAATCCCTTTTCAGTTGATATAGCCAAATCTGTTATACACTGGTACTGATCATCAGGTTCTATCTACAAGCTTCTTTCCACTGACTCCAGCATCGAGTAATTCTTGGAGGTTATGAATCAAATCGATCCACAAGAATGGCAACCTGGCTATTATAGGGTTGAAGAAAGGCAAGGATTAGTGTATGCTAATTTTCATGTAATGATAAGGGAATTTGGTCCAATATCACAGATGAGGAGTCGAATTCCGCAGAATGAAAGTAATCAGAAAGGAAATCACATGGCAACAATTCAATGGTTCCCAGGGCACATGTCTAAGGCACGACGCCAGGTACAAGAAAGTTTAAAGTTTGTGGATTTTGTCACGGTTTTGGTAGATGCACGTTTGCCGCTATCCAGTCAAAATCCTATGTTGACAAAAATTGTGGGGGATAAGCCACAATTACTGATTCTTAATAAGGCAGATCTAGCAGACCCACAGATTACACAAGAATGGCGGTCTTATTTTGAGAAGCAGGGAAAAACGGTGCTGGCTCTTAATTCCAAAGAGGCTTCCAGTGTCAAAAAAGTTACCGAGGCATCAAAATCTCTCATGGCTGCTAAATTAAAGCGACAAGAAGAACGCGGAATTCGCACACAAACCCTTCGGACCATGATTATCGGTATTCCAAATGCAGGGAAATCGACCTTAATGAATCGTTTAGCGGGTAAAAAAATAGCGGTGACAGGCAATAAACCAGGTGTTACCAAGGGCCAACAGTGGTTGCGGACCAACAAGGACTTGGAAATTTTAGATACACCTGGAATCCTTTGGCCTAAGTTTGAAGATGAGACTGTAGCTTTAAAACTAGCCTTGACGGGTGCGATCAAAGATCAATTACTTCCAATGGACGAAGTAACAATTTTCGGACTTGATTACTTTAAGACTTATTATCCCGAACGTTTGCAGGAACGTTTTCCAAAACTTGATTTAAGCTTGGAGACTCCAGAATACATTATGGATGGAACCAGTCTCTTAGGGTTTAGAGATGATTATGACCGCTTTTATCAACTTTTTGTCAAAGAGATTCGAGACGGCAAACTAGGTCGTTATACCCTGGATCGAGTGGGTGACTTAGATGGCGACGATTAAAGAAATTCAAACCTTATTACTTGGGGTGGACCGCTTGGACAACCCTCTTTTCCTGGATTTACAAGAAGACTCCCGACAAGGGGTTCAAAAACTTCTTCAACAAAGAAGAAAGCAGTTGGAAGCAGAACGAGTGGAACAGGAGCGCTTGGAAGCTCTAATGAGCTTAGAGAAGGACTTGTACTCTCAGGGAGTTGAATGGATAGCCGGAGTAGATGAGGTTGGTCGTGGTCCTTTAGCGGGGCCAGTCTTGGCTGCGGCAGTCATTTTGCCACAGACCAGCCGGATTCGGGGAATCAACGATTCTAAAAAATTATCCAAAAAGAAATTACTAGAAATGTACGATACGATCAAAGAAGAGGCAGTGGCGATTGGGATTGGGCGTGTTGAAGCCGAAATCATCGATCAGGTCAATATTTATCAAGCGACAAAGATAGCCATGAAGGAAGCCATTCAAAACCTTGGACTAGTTCCAAATCATCTATTGATTGATGCCATGAAATTGGATCTAGCCGTCGAGCAAACTAGTTTAATCAAGGGAGATGCGAGAAGCCAATCGATTGCTGCAGCCAGCATCATCGCCAAGGTAGAGCGCGATCGCCTGATGGAGGCCTATGATCAGGAGTTTCCTGGTTATGATTTTGCCAACAATGTCGGTTATGGAACACCGAGTCACCTAGCCGGTCTTCGGCAATTAGGGCCAAGCCCCATTCATCGAAAGACCTTTGCTCCCGTCAAAGATTTTTAATTTTTTTGCCGCATTTGCGAATAAGCAGATGAGGTGAGAAATAATGAAGACATTTGACATATTTTATTTACGGAAACTCGGCTTAAGCAATGCTCAGATTCGAAGGATTATGGATTATGAGGCGGAAAAAGGAGAAGAAGAAGTGCTCCGCAATCGGCTTGTAATCTCAGGTTGCAAAGAACCCTTTGAACGCTTGCAGAGGGCCCAAAAATGGGACCACGGGTCCATACAGGAAGAATTTCACTCTTGTCCTTCTATAGGAATGTCCGACCCTGCCTACCCAGCTCCTCTAAAAGAAATCTATGATCCTCCACTTGTTCTCTTCTATCAAGGAAATTTAGAGCTTCTACAATTACCAGCTTTAGCGGTTGTTGGGAGCCGAATGGCTAGCCCGTACGGACTCCAAACTGTCAACAAAATTATCCAAGAACTCAAAGGGAAATTAGCGATAATTAGTGGCCTGGCCAGGGGAATTGATACAGCAGCCCATAAAGCGGCTCTCAGAGAAGGGACACCAACTATAGGCGTTCTAGGAACAGGCTTGGCTCATGCTTACCCACCAGAAAACAAACGGCTTCAAGAATACATGGGCCGTCACCAACTTCTGATTAGCGAGTATGGCCCTAAAGAAACTGCCAAACCCTATCATTTTCCCAATCGGAATCGTATTATCGCAGGCTTGGCTACAGCCGTCTTGGTAGCAGAAGCCAAAGTTCGATCTGGAAGCCTGATAACAGCAGACCGCGCTCTTGAAGCAGGACGTGAAATCTATGCCATTCCAGGCTCCATTTTATTAGAAAGTCATGAAGGCTGTCACCAGCTATTGAAAGAAGGCGCCCACTACGTCTCATGTGGTTTAGACATTCTTAGTGATTTAAACATAACTTAAAGTTCTCCTATAGAAAAACCTAATTGTTGACAGGGGTATGAAAATAGAGTAAACTTGTCCCAGTTTAAATTGATACTCATTAAATTTCAAAATCTGACGTTGTCAAGCCTCTTCGGTGAACCTTAAGTTCTACCATCATCGGCTTTCCTAGTCATCTTTTTGAAATTTTTCGAGTATTCCGATTTAGAAGTTAGTTAAGTATGAATTGAAAGGTGAAGAGCTTGGTTACGAAAACAAGGAAAAAAACCACTCCAAAGAAAAATCTAGTCATTGTCGAATCGCCCGCCAAGGCCAAAACGATTGAAAAATACCTTGGTCGAAACTACAAGGTGATGGCGAGTGTCGGGCATATTCGAGACCTCAAAAAATCGTCGATGTCCGTCGATTTTGAAAACAACTATGAACCTGAATACATCAACATTCGCGGAAAAGGGCCACTCATTAACGACCTTAAAAAAGAAGCCAAAAAAGCTAAAAATGTCTTCCTAGCAAGTGACCCGGATCGCGAAGGAGAAGCCATTTCTTGGCATCTGGCCCATATCCTGGACTTAAATCTTGAGGATAGCAATCGCGTTGTCTTTAATGAAATTACCAAGGATGCGGTTAAGAGTGCCTTTAAAGAGCCACGGCAAATCAATATGGACTTGGTCGATGCTCAGCAAGCACGACGAGTTCTAGACCGTATTGTAGGGTATTCTATCTCACCAATCCTTTGGAAAAAAGTTAAAAAAGGTTTATCAGCAGGCCGCGTCCAGTCTGTTGCCCTAAAATTGATTATCGACCGAGAAGCTGAAATCAATGCTTTTATCCCAGAAGAATATTGGACGCTTGACTCAGTTTTTAAAAAGGGCAACAGACAGTTCCAAGCTTCCTTTTATGGAATCAATGGGAAAAAGAAAGAACTGAAAACCAACGAAGATGTTCAAGAGGTCTTAGGTCTACTCAAATCTGACGAATTTGATGTAACCAAGGTTGAAAAGAAAGAACGTCGCAGAAATGCACCTCTTCCTTACACAACCTCATCCCTTCAGCAAGATGCAGCGAATAAACTGAATTTCCGTACACGAAAGACCATGTCAGTGGCTCAGCAATTGTACGAGGGGATTAAAATATCCGGTGGGGTCCAGGGGCTTATTACCTATATGCGTACGGATTCTACACGGATTAGCCCGGTTGCGACCAACGAAGCCGCCAACTTTATCACAGAGCGCTTTGGAGGTAACTACTCCAAGCATGGAAGTAAGGTGCGAAATGCTAGCTCGGCTCAGGATGCCCATGAAGCCATTCGTCCTTCCAATGTTCATTTGACACCTGAGTCCATCGGCAAATACTTAGATAAAGATCAGCTTAAACTCTACACTTTGATCTGGAATCGCTTTGTCGCTAGTCAAATGACAGCCGCTGTTTTTGATACCATGAAGGTCAATTTGGAACAAGCTGGCGTTCGTTTCACAGCTAGTGGAAGTCAGGTTAAATTTGATGGTTATCTAGCTATCTACAACGATACCGACCGCAATAAAATGTTGCCAGAAATGGAAGTTGGAGATAAGGTTAAACGTATTTCCAGTAAGCCTGAACAACACTTTACCCAACCACCAGCCCGCTATTCAGAAGCAACTCTGATTAAAACACTGGAAGAAAATGGAGTCGGACGCCCATCGACCTATGCACCCACAATCGAAACGATTCAAAAACGCTACTATGTTAAACTCGTTGCCAAACGTTTTGAACCAACAGAATTGGGAGAAATCGTCAACAGACTCATTGTAGAATTCTTCCCAGATATTGTGGACGTCCACTTTACAGCCGACTTAGAAAAACGCTTAGATGACGTTGAGATTGGCCAAGAAGAGTGGCAAAAAGTCATAGACCAGTTCTACCAACCCTTCAAGAAGGAAATTGGGAAAGCTGAAGAAGAAATGGAAAAAATCCAAATCAAGGATGAGCCGGCTGGTTTTGATTGTGATGTCTGCGGCAACCCCATGGTTATCAAGCTAGGTCGTTATGGAAAATTCTACGCCTGCAGCAATTTTCCAGATTGTCGCAACACCAAAGCTATCGTCAAAGAAATTGGGGTCACCTGTCCTGAATGTCAGAAAGGACAGGTCATTGAGCGTAAGAGCAAGAAAAATCGCATTTTCTATGGCTGTGATCGTTATCCAGACTGTGAATTTACTAGTTGGGACAAACCAGTAGGTCGGACCTGTCCAAAATGTCAGGGAACTCTCGTTGAAAAGAAAGTCCGTGGTGGAGGCAAGCAGGTTGTTTGTGTGAACGGGGACTACGAAGAAGCAAAGGTTAAATAATGTATAAAACTACCCATATCAATGTTATCGGAGCCGGTCTTGCCGGCAGTGAAGCAGCCTATCAGATTGCCAAGCGTGGCATCCCTGTTCGGCTTTATGAAATGCGGGGACCTAAAAAGACACCCCAACATAAAACAGACCAGTTTGCGGAGTTGGTTTGTTCCAATTCCCTAAGAGGAGATGCCCTAACCAATGCGGTAGGACTTCTCAAAGAAGAAATGCGTCGATTGGATTCCATTATCTTAAAAGCAGCGGAATCCACCCGCGTTCCAGCTGGTGGAGCCTTAGCCGTTGACCGGGAAGGTTTCTCCCAAGCCGTGACAGAGGAACTGTCCAATCATCCACTCATTGAAGTCATTCGTGAAGAGATTCAAGAATTGCCAGAAGATGAGATTACGATTGTTGCGACAGGTCCCCTCACTAGCGATGCCTTAGCAGAGAAAATTCATGCGCTGAATGGTGGCACTGGCTTTTACTTCTATGATGCGGCCGCTCCCATTGTTGATGTCAACACCATCGACCACAGCAAGGTTTACCTAAAATCTCGCTACGACAAAGGAGAAGCAGCCTATCTCAATGCCCCTATGACCAAAGAAGAATTCATGGCCTTCCACGATGCCTTGGTCCATGCAGAAGAAGCTCCTTTAAATTCTTTTGAAAAAGAAAAATATTTTGAAGGCTGTATGCCCATTGAAGTCATGGCTAAAAGGGGAATTAAAACCATGCTTTACGGTCCGATGAAACCAGTTGGACTGGAATATCCAGATGATTACGAAGGTCCGCGTGATGGTGAATTTAAGACCCCTTATGCAGTAGTGCAACTTCGCCAAGACAATGCTGCGGGCAGTCTGTACAATATCGTAGGTTTCCAGACCCACCTCAAATGGGGGGAACAAAAACGGGTTTTCCAAATGATTCCTGGATTGGAGAATGCAGAATTTGTCCGGTATGGGGTTATGCATCGCAATTCTTACATGGATTCTCCTAATCTCCTCAGCCCAACCTACCGTTCGAAAAAACAGCCCAATCTCTTTTTCGCTGGGCAAATGACTGGTGTTGAAGGCTATGTAGAGTCAGCCGCATCTGGCTTAGTAGCCGGAATCAATGCTGTTGCCCTCTTCAGGGGTGAAGAAGAAGTTCTTTTCCCACAAACGACAGCCATTGGCAGTTTGCCACACTATATTACTTCAACCGACAGCAAGCATTTCCAACCGATGAATGTTAACTTTGGGATTATCAAGGAACTGGACGGACCACGAATTCGTGATAAGAAGGAACGTTATGAAAAAATTGCAGAACGTGCCTTGAATGATTTAATTCCTTTCCTTGAAAAGTAAGGACTCCGAGACCTAGTCTCGGTTTTTTTGTATGCGATAGGAAAATTTATTGAAAACCTTCAAAAATATATGTACAGTCCTAGGCTTTTGTGGTATACTGATTTAAATTTTGAATATAGAGAGTTTTCAGACAATGAATCATTCTTATTTTTATTTGGACATGCATACGCATGAATTAGAGGTCCCTTATTCAGGTGAGGGGCGCCGCATTCGAGTTCTCCTTCCAAAGAACTATGAGCAAGACGTGGAGCGCTCCTATCCAGTTGTTTACTTTCATGATGGGCAAAATGTCCTCTATAGTAAAGAGGCGTTTAGTGGCTATTCTTGGAAGGTTATTCCAACGATTAAACGAAACCCAGATATTGATCGAATGATTGTGGTTGCTATTGACAACGATGGAGAAAACCGCATGAATGAGTACTCTGCTTGGAAGTTTCAAGGAGGCATTATTCCAGGAATTAGCTTTGGTGGGAAAGGTATTGAGTACGCTGAGTTTGTCATGGAGGTTGTGAAACCTTTTATTGACGAACATTACCGTACTAAGCCTCAGAGAGAGTACACTGCCATGATTGGTAGTTCCCTTGGTGGAAATATTACCCAGTTTATGGGGTTAGCTTATCAAGATCGAATTGGTTGTCTAGGAGTTTTCTCCTCAGCCAATTTCCTCCATCAAGAGGCCTTCAACCGTTATATTGAACGGATGCCAATGGAGGCGCCTCAACAGATTTACATCTATGTCGGAACCCAAGAAGATGACGAGACGGATAAGAGTTTAATTGGAGGCAATATTAAGCAAGCCTACGTTAGCTCTTCCATTCGATACTTTAAGGATCTGATTCGAATGGGGCATGATGTAGACAATCTGGAATTGGTGATTCAGACGGATGCTGAGCACAATGAAATTGCTTGGGCTGAGCAATTAGGAGATTGTTTCCGATTCTTAAGCCGTTTTTGGCATGATTAGTAAAAGGAGAAGATTATGAATATCGAAAATCTTGTACATTGGAGTCATGAATTAGGGCGTGATATGCACATGAACCGCTATGGACATGCTGGGATTCCAGTTATGGTTTTCCCCTCTTCCGGTGGAAGTCACAATGAATTCTATGATTTTGGAATGATCAATGCCTCCCAACGTTTTATTGATGAGGGAAAAGTACAATTCTTTACTGTCTCAAGTATTGATAATGAAAGTTGGGAAGCCAATTGGAAACCTGGTCACGATCGTGCCTTAGCGCACCTAGCTTATGAACGTTATATCATTCAAGAAGCAGTACCTTTTATTAAATACTTGGCAAATTGGGAAGGGCCATTGATGACTTCTGGCTGTTCCATGGGGGCTTATCACGCGCTTAACTTCTTCTTGCAGCATCCAGACGTTTTCCAAAAAGTCATTGCCTTGAGTGGTGTCTATGACGCTCGTTTCTTTGTCGGAGAATATGGAGACGACAAAGAAATTTACCAAAATTCTCCAAGCGATTATATCTGGAATCAAAATGACCCATGGTTCCTAGATCATTACCGTTCTGCTGACATCATTGTCTGCACTGGTCTGGGGGCTTGGGAACAAGATGGATTGCCATCCTTCTACAGCTTGAAATCTGCCTTTGAAGAGAAACAAATTCCCTCTTGGTTTGATGTTTGGGGCTATGATGTAGCTCATGATTGGGATTGGTGGCGGATTCAAATGCCCTATTTCTTAGAAGCACTTGATTTATAAAAGGAGAGGGATTATGAACTATATCGTTATTTCGCCTTATTACCCACAAAACTTTCAAAAATTCTCCCTTGAGTTGGCTAAGCAGGGGGTCAATGTGCTTGGTATTGGTCAGGAGCCTTACGATCAACTTGGATCAGACCTTCAGGGAGCTTTGACAGAATATTTCCGGGTCAGTGATTTGGAAGACTTGGATGAAGTTAAACGTGCGGTGGCCTTTCTTTTCTATAAACATGGACCAATCGACCGCATTGAATCCCAAAATGAATACTGGTTGGAGCTTGATGCAGAACTTCGCACACAATTCAATGTCTTCGGACCTAAAAATGAAGATATTGAGAAAACCAAGTATAAATCAAAAATGAAAGAAATCTTCCGTTCTGCTGGTGTTCCAGTTACTCCAGGACGCGTCGTGACAAATGAAGCCGAAGTAGAAGAAGCAGTTGAACGCTTAAGTCTTCCATTGATTGCTAAACCAGATAATGGCGTGGGGGCAGCAGCTACTTATAAATTGGAAGAACCAAGATCTGTGCGTGAATTCCTAGAAAACTGGGATCAATCTGTTGCATATTTCTTGGAACCATTTGTAACAAGCACTGAGATTTGTACCTTTGATGGTTTAGTTGATGCTAATGGTGAGATTGTCTGGTCAACTTCTTTTGATTATACCGATACACCGTTGAATATCCTGATCCACCAAAAAGGAATTGCTTATTACACACAAACGGAAGTAGATCCATTACTCCGTCAGTACGGAGAAGCAGCGGTCAAAGCATTTGGTATGAAAGAGCGCTTCTTCCACATCGAGTTCTTCCGTAACGGCGATGACTATATTGCCATTGAATACAATAACCGTCCAGCTGGGGCCTTTGCCATGGATGTTTATAACTTTGGTTATTCACGTGATCTGTTCCGTGATTATGCGAGTCTCGTTGCAGGACATGGTTTTCCAGAGGCAGATGGCCCACTAAACCATGCACTGGCGGCTACACGTCGAGATGAAAAGAACTATCAAGTATCCAAAGAAGAACTGCTAGAGCGTTATGCTGCCAATTTGAAAGCGAATGTTCGTATGCCTGAAGCATTTGCAGCTCTTCAAGGAAATGACATGTTTATTTTCACTTCTGATGATATTGAGGTAATTCACAATATCATTCATGATGTCGAGGCGCTAGCTGATTAATTTTTCAAAAAAAACAAACCCAGGTAATGCTACATAAGCCTATTATCTGGGCTTTTTTTAGGTTTGCTAGTTATCTTTTGACAGGGCTTTCAAGACAAGGTAAAATAGAAGATGTAAGTTTGTGAAAACAGAAAGGTGAATATATGGAAAAACTAGACAAGAGCCTTTTACTGGATATGTTCCGTAAAATGGAAGAAATCCGTCGAATGGATTTAAAAATAGCTCAACTGGTTAAAAAGGGGAAAGTTCCAGGCATGACCCACTTTTCCGTTGGTGAAGAAGCTGCCAATGTTGGGGCCATGGCCGCCCTAAATCCAGATGATCTCATCACTTCTAACCACAGGGGACATGGACAAGCCATCGCAAAAGACATTAATCTGAATGAGATGATGGCAGAAATTCTGGGGAAATACACCGGAACCTGTAAAGGAAAAGGGGGGTCCATGCATATTGCCGATTTAGATGCAGGAAACCTAGGAGCCAATGGTATTGTTGGAGGTGGAATGGGAATCGCAGTTGGAGCTGCCCTAACCCAACAGATGAAAGGAACCGATAAGATTGTCGTCTGCTTCTTTGGAGACGGCGCAACCAACGAAGGAGTCTTTCATGAAGCCGTAAATATGGCCTCCATTTGGAAGTTACCGGTTATTTTTGCTTGCATCAACAATGGTTATGGAATCTCAGCAGACATCAAGAAAATGACCAACGTAGAACATATCTACCAGCGGGCTGCGGCCTACGGTATTCCAGGTCTTTTTATTGAAGATGGAAATAACGTCTTGGATGTCTATAAAGGCTTCCAAGAAGCCGTGGAACATGTTCGTTCTGGAAAGGGACCTGTATTAATCGAAAGCGTCACTTATCGTTGGCTCGGACATTCCTCATCTGACCCAGGAAAATACCGGACACGGGAAGAAGTAGAAGAATGGAAGAAAAAAGATCCAATTGAAAATCTACGGAACTATCTCCTTGAAAACCAGATTGCTAGTGCTGAAGAGTTGGAAGAAATCCAGGCTCAAGTAAAAGAAGCCGTGGAAGAGTCTGTTCGATTTGCTGAAAACAGCCCATTGCCACCATTAGAATCAGCTTTTGAAGACATTTACGCCGAATAAGAGAGGACAAAAATAATGGAAACAAAACTAATGTCATTTCGGGATACAATTATCCTAGCCATGTCTGAAGAAATGCGCCGAAATCCAGATGTTTTCCTCATGGGTGAAGATGTCGGGATCTTTGGAGGAGACTTTGGTACTTCAGTAGGTATGTTAGAGGAGTTCGGACCAGAGCGGGTTCGAGATGCTCCTATCTCAGAAGCTGCGATCTCTGGAGCTGCAGCCGGTGCAGCCATGACAGGTCTTCGCCCGATTGTGGATATGACCTTTATGGATTTCTCTGTTATTGCCATGGATGCTATTGTCAACCAGGCTGCTAAAACCCGCTACATGTTCGGTGGAAAAGGTCAGGTTCCAATGACTGTTCGCTGTGCTGCCGGGAATGGAGTTGGTTCCGCGGCCCAGCACTCCCAATCACTTGAAAGCTGGTTTACGCATATCCCAGGACTCAAAGTTGTAGCGCCGGGAACGCCAGCGGATATGAAAGGCCTCCTTAAAGCCTCCATTCGTGATAACAATCCAGTCATTATTTTAGAATACAAATCTGAATTTAATCAAAAAGGCGAAGTTCCACTAGATCCAGATTATGTCATTCCTTTAGGCAAAGGAGAAATTAAAAGAGAAGGAACCGATGTTACAGTCGTGACCTATGGCAAAATGTTGCGTCGTGTTCTCCAGGCCGCGGAAGAATTAGCTGAAACAGGAGTTTCTGTCGAAGTGGTTGACCCACGGACTCTCGTGCCACTAGATAAGGAAATGATCATCAATTCTGTCAAGAAAACAGGTAAGGTCGTTCTCGTTAACGATGCTCACAAAACAAGCGGTTTTATTGGCGAAATCTCTGCCATCATAGCTGAATCAGAAGCCTTTGATTATTTAGACGCACCAATCCGCCGCTGTGCGGGTGAGGACGTCCCAATGCCTTATGCCGCAAATCTTGAAAATGCGATGATTCCAACAGTCGAAAGCATCAAAGAAGCAATTCTCAAAACTGTAAACAAAGAATAAGGAGAAGCAATGTCTGACGAAAAACTAAGAGCAACTCCTGCAGCTCGTAAATTGGCAGACCAACTAGGGATTAATCTCTACGATGTTGCTGGAACGGGAGCCAAAGGACGAGTCCACGAAGAAGATGTGGCCCTACATAAGGATACACATGTTGTTCGGATCTCACCTCTAGCGAAACGGATTGCCCTCGAGCATAATATTGCTTGGCAAGAAATTCAAGGTACAGGTGTTAACGGTAAAATCATGAAAAAAGATGTGTTAGCCCTTCTACCAGAAAACCTCGAGGCAGGAACAACCAAGTCTCCTGCTCAAATTGAAAAAGTCGAAGAAGTTCCAGATACGCAAACAGAATGGGGAACCATCGAACGCATTCCAATGTCGCCAATGCGGAAGGTCATTGCCCAACGCATGGTAGATTCCTACCTAACAGCACCAACCTTTACCCTCAACTATGAAGTTGATATGACGGAAATGCTGGCCTTACGGAAAAAGGTACTGGATCCTATCATGGAAGAAACTGGTAAAAAAGTAACGGTAACGGATTTAATTTCCCTTGCTGTTATCAAGACCTTGATGAAACACCCCTATCTCAATTCGAGTTTAACGGAAGATGGACAAACCATCATTACACATGACTATGTAAATCTAGCTATGGCTGTTGGAATGGATGGCGGACTTTTGACACCGGTTGTCTTCAATGCGGAAAAAATGTCTCTATCCCAACTTGTTGTAGCCTTTAAAGATGTTATTGGTCGGGCACTCGATATGAAATTAGCCCCTAGTGAATTGCAGAACTCAACCTTTACCATCAGCAATCTGGGAATGTTTGGGGTACAATCATTTGGTCCTATCATCAACCAGCCCAATTCAGCCATTCTTGGTGTCAGTGCAACAATTGAGAAACCAGTGGCTTTAAATGGTGAAATTGTCATCCGCCCAATGATGAGCCTTGGTCTCACAATTGATCACCGCGTTGTCGACGGGATGGCAGGTGCTAAATTTATGAAGGATTTGAAAGATCTTATAGAAAATCCTATTTCAATGTTAATTTAAAAGGAGTAAAGAATGGCCTTAGAAGTAATTATGCCTAAAGCCGGTGTCGATATGACAGAAGGTCAGATCGTCCAATGGAATAAAAAAGTAGGAGAATTTGTTAAAGAAGGAGAAGTTCTCCTCGAAATCATGACAGACAAAGTCAGCATGGAATTGGAAGCTGAGGAAGATGGCTACCTTATTGCTATTCTCAAAGGGGATGGAGAAACGGTTCCAGTTACAGAAATTATCGGTTATCTTGGTGCTGAAGGCGAAAATATCCCAACAGCTTCTGCAGAAGCTCCAGTTGCTGAAAGTCCAATTACCCCACTTGCTCAAGATGACTCTGGTAAGAGTGAAGATGCCTATGATGTCGTTGTCATCGGTGGTGGTCCAGCTGGTTATGTTGCAGCGATTAAGGCTTCTCAACTTGGTGGTAAAGTGGCTATTGTGGAAAAAACAGCCCTTGGTGGCACCTGTCTAAACCGTGGCTGTATCCCAACGAAAACCTACCTCCACAATGCTGAAATCATCGAAAGTCTCGGTCATGCAGCTGATCGCGGCATCTTGGTTGAAAACCCAAGCTTTACCGTCGATATGGACAAGGTTGTGGCGACCAAAGATAAGGTCGTAGCGACTTTAGTTGGTGGAGTTAGTGGTCTAATGCGCTCTTACGGTATTGACGTCCACATGGGTGTTGGAACCATTACCAAAGATAAGAATGTCCTTGTGGATGGTAGTACCCTCCTCGAAACCAAGAAAATCATCCTCGCCGGAGGCTCCAAAGTCAGCAAGATCAACATCCCAGGCATGGAATCTGACTTGGTTATGACAAGTGATGATATCCTTAACCTCAAGGAAGTTCCAGAACACTTGGTTGTCATTGGTGGTGGAGTTGTCGGAATCGAGTTAGGACAAGCATTCATGACCTACGGTTCAAAAATAACGGTTATTGAAATGACAGACCGCATCGTTCCTGCTATGGATAAAGAAGTTTCTAAGAACCTTCGCCTCATTCTCGAACGTAAAGGCATGACCATTCATACTGAAACGAAGCTAGAAGAAATCATCGAAGAAAATGGCAAGCTCCGCATTAAAGTTTCAGGTCAAGAGGACATCCTAGCTGATAAGGCCCTGCTTTCAATCGGACGTGTTCCAGATTTAGAAGGTATGGGTGAAGTAGACTTCGAACTTGAAAATGGCCGTATCAAGGTCAATGAATATATGGAAACATCTGTTCCAGGTATTTATGCTCCAGGGGACATCAATGGAACCAAAATGTTGGCCCATGCAGCCTTCCGAATGGGAGAAGTAGCAGCTGAAAATGCTTTGAAAGGCAACCATGCCGTAGCTAAACTCAACCTAACTCCTGCTGCTATTTACACCTTACCAGAAGTAGCAGCTGTTGGATTAACAGAAGAACAGGCACGTGAACAGTATGACGTTGCAATTGGTAAATTCAATTTCGCTGCCAACGGACGTGCTATCGCTTCCGATGCTGCTCAAGGATTTGTTAAAGTCATCGCAGATAAGAAGTATGGTGAAGTTCTCGGTGTCCATATTATCGGACCTGCCGCTGCAGAGTTGATCAACGAAGCTTCAACCATCATCGAAATGGAAATCACGGTTGAAGAAGTACTTAAAACGATTCATGGTCACCCAACTTACTCAGAAGTCATGTATGAAGCCTTTGCAGATGTTCTCAATCTAGCTGTACATGCACCCAAGAAATAGGAGACTTCATGAAATATATTGTTAATGAAAGTAATGACACAGCTTTTAATATTGCACTGGAAGAATATGCCTTTAAGCATATGCTTGATGAAGACATGATTTTCATTCTATGGATTAACAAACCTTCTATTATCGTAGGACGCCACCAGAATACCATTGAAGAAATCAACCGCGACTATGTTCGAGAAAATGATATTGAGGTCGTTCGACGTATCAGTGGTGGTGGTGCCGTATACCACGACTACAACAACCTCAACTACACCATCATCTCCAACGAAAATCAAGATAAACTTTTTGATTTTAAGAGTTTCTCTATTCCTGTTATCAATACTTTGGCCGCACTAGGAGTCAAAGCAGAGTTTACAGGTCGCAACGATTTAGAAATTGATGGAAAAAAATTCGGGGGAAATGCCCAAGCCTATATCAATGGTCGAATTATGCACCATGGAGCTCTTCTCTTTGATGTAGACTTATCTGTCTTAGCGAAGGCACTTCAGGTTTCTAAACATAAAATTGAATCCAAAGGTGTAAAATCCGTACGTGCTCGCGTTACGAATATTGTTGACGAATTGGAAGATAAAATTTCTGTCCTTGAATTCCGAGATCTCTTATTAGACTATATGAAAAAAGAGTATCCTGAAATGGTTGAATATACGTTTTCCGATAGCGAATTAGAAGAAATTCGCCACATTCGAGATACAAAATTTGGTAACTGGGATTGGAACTACGGAAAATCCCCAGAGTATAATATCCGTCGTTCCATTAAATTCCCAAGTGGTTTGGTAGATGCTTATATCAATGTAGTTGAATCACATATTGGCTCTATCAAAATTTATGGAGATTTCTTTGGTATTGAGGATGTAGCTGCAGTAGAAGAAGCTTTGATAGGTCTCGCCTATGAACGAGAAGCTGTTGAGCAAAAACTGACTGAACTGGATTTGTCACGCTACTTCGCAGGAATTTCAGCACAAGAAATTGCTGAGGCCATTGTCGAATAACTTGATGTTTAATGATTGAACGCTAGAAAAAATCTAGCGTTCAACCATCATTTAAAATTAAGAAATGGAAGAAAAATTAGAACGATTAAAAGAGATTGATAGCATCTTAGTCAGTAATGAGGTTGCAGAAAATACGGAATTGCAGCAGGTTTTTTCAAAAGCCAAAAAAGCTATTGAAAACGATGAAGCTCAAGCAATTGGTCAGTTAAGCCAAAACTTATCCCTCTATCTAATGATGCATCAATATAAAGCTCCCAAAAATGTGATAGAATTTGCTACAAATATCGCCAAAGAATATCATCGGGAACGTGGTAAAATCTCCACCTTAAATATGTTGGCTATGAGTCTCCATGGCTTAAAATAGGATAAGAGAATTGCCCTAGAGTTGATCTAGGGCATTCTTTTGTTCCTCGTCGACAATATGGGTATAAAGGTCCGTGACCTGTGTACTAGCATGTCCCAATTGATGACTGACCAAGACTTGTGATTTGGTCGCATCATACAGACGGGTTGCAAGTGTGTGGCGTAGTTTATGGGGTGTTACACGGATTTTGAAAGATTCCGAGTACTTTGCAACCATTTTTTCAATGCTAGAAGCATCCATTCGATTCGCTCTGCCTCTATATTCACTCAAAAACAAAGCAAGGTTTTGTTTCTCAGGCTTGTAGCGTTTGTCGCGGATTTCGATATATTGGAGGATATAGGGTTTAGCAAATCCGGCGATGGGCACCGCATCCCGACGACCTCCCTTACGCGTGACCTCCGCAATCATCAGTTGTGTATTCAAGTCCCTAACATCGAGGTTGACAGCTTCTGATAAGCGAATCCCTGAAGCCAGCAGAAGTGCAATCAATGCTAAATCTCGTTCCTTGTTTTTCTCATAGGAACTGAGGGCACGTTTGGAAAGCTGTTTGGGATAATCATCCTCAATGTGGCGTAAAAATCCCTCAGTTTCATCTCCTAAAAAGAGCTTTTGCTTGATCGTCTCCGCCCTTGCAGCCAAAGTCTCCTTTTTCTTTTTCGTCGAAACCTTCTTCATAACATTGCGGTAAAAATAAGGTTCTCCCTGTTCATTTTCAACCTCCTCGGTCAAAAATTTAAAGAGACTAGAGAGAGCCGAAAGAGTCCGGTTAATGGTTGTCTGTGATAATCCAGTCTTAGTCGAATTTGCATTCAACAAGGGACGTTCACGCAGGTATAAGATAAAAGACTCAATATCTTTCTTAGATAAATGCTCCAGTGTTTCAATGGGAATCTCTTTGATTTCAGAAACTTGAACCAGATCTGTGTCCATCAACCAGTTAAAAAATCTTTGGTATTCTTTCAGGTATTCGTATAAGGTCGGAAAACTATAAGGCACAGTTAACTTGGATTGGTAGTATTCCAATACATACCAAGGCATAACCTGCTTTAAAACTTCAATCTTTTCTAGCAATAATTCACGACGCATAAGTACCTCCAAATTCTCTAATAGTAGTGTACCAAATACAAAAACGTTTTTCAAGAAAATTACAGTTTTTCGGAAAGATGTTATAGAGGATATCTTGATGGATTTTTAATGTCTAACTTACCATTACTTCTAAAAACTCCTTAGACTGTCTTTTTTAACGTTTACCAATACTAAGTAAGATTACTGACTCTCTCGCCGCCGGTATTTGCAGCTTAAAACAAAGAATAACTTGGACGAAAAACTTTATGGTTTTGAAACGAACTGTTTTTTGATGAAATTTATTTATGTTAACTACAAGCTATTCAAAAAAAGCTGGGGTTTCCAGCTTTTTCATAAATTCAATTCTTACTTACCGTAAATTTCCTGAACTAGTTTATCTAATTCCCTCTCTTGTAAATCATAATTAGCTCCATTCTTTGCTAGGGCATGAATGTTTTCTGAGCAACTAGCTATTTGTAAATGTATTGAATTTGTGACATCGAATTTCTGAACATCAATATTTTTCAGTACATCTAAACCTCTATTTAAACCAACTGCATAAGCATCGATGATATTTCTTATACTTAATGAATTTAAGATTCCGCTAACATAATATGCTTCTTGCATACTTGAAGTTGCTAACATTAAAACTTTCGAATCTACAACAACAGGCTTATCTTGATCTTGAAAAATATTTAATTCAGCGTTAGGAAGTGTACTATAACTTCCTAACGCAACCGCAGAAAAACTTCTACTTTGCTCCTTCCAAATTACTTTATAAGAAGAAAATGTATAATCGCCCACATTATCTAAACGATACCATGGTTGGGTTTCTGGATTAAAGAATTTGCCACTTTGAATTCTACTAGCAAGAAGGCCAGTTTTATAATACTCTAACCATTGGTAGGTTAAAGGTGCTTCATCAGCTAATATATCTTCTGGTAAGCCATATGGTGTATCTGGTTTATGTGGAACAATCATAAATTCATTAGAGACTACTTTCCATCTCTGAATATTTCTCCCTCCAATCATTGGATAAATAAAAGTGTTTTCAATAATTCCTTCCTGCTCTCCTTTAGACTTGAGATCTTCTCTTCTTTGTCTCGACATATCATTTATTATGCGTAAGTTATTATCGATATCTAATTTAGGTTTTTTTAGTATGTAAACACCTTTTGCTCCAGCTGGCTCAATCCCTTTTCTCCCTCTGTATGAAGGTTCTTTGCCATTTAAAAGAATATTATTTGATAAAGATAATTCGTCATTGGTCAAAGTCAACCACGATGATTGTCTGTTAGAAGAATCTATTGGTCTAGCAGATAGACGTTTGCTAACAATATAATCCTGAACTTGTTGCCATGTATAATGTGCCTGAAAATTTCTTTTTTCCTTATAACTCCACTCATACCAGTTGTACATAGGATAAGAAGTTTGTGCCCCCTTTTTTAGAAGCATACCTATTGTTCTGACAGTATGTTTTGGTTTAAAAATCTTAATGTCATTATAATCATCAACCAACTCAACTTTGATAGGAATTTTTTGCCCATTTCTTGTAATTTCAAATTTTCGGAATCCTTCTCCACCTTTCGTAGATTTGATGAAAGTCCAAGGTAATAAGAAGTATAATTTACCATCCGTTTTCAAATATTGATCTAAAGCAACATAGGTGACAGCCATTCCAAAATCATCGTGCGTTGTTTTTTTGTCATAAGCATTTTTTTCAAAAATGTCATAACTTTTCCAAACATCAAGAGTTCCTTCTCTGTAGACTTTACTCATTGATTTCCAAGCAATCCAAGGTGGATTACCGACGACAAAATCAAATTTTTGTTTAAGCATTACAGGGGCAAAACTGTTTTTCAAGATTCTTCCCCAGAAAGAATCTTGAGCAGTTCGATGTAAACACGTCATCATTTCATACATTTTTTTTATGGATTCAATTTGTTTTTGAGACAAGGAAAGATTCTTCAAAACCAATTTTTCAAATGAATAGAATCCTCTTGTATTATCTATTGAAACACTTAATTCATCTAAAAATTTACTTGCTTGCGAAAAAGTTTCAAATTTTGGAATTACAAATTCTCCCACTGATGTCCTAGCAACAAACGTTTCTTCACTTTCTTCGGAGTAAACAATAGGAGATAATACAGAATCAGCAATATAAACTGGAATAGAGAGTGGTTTAGTTATTTGATGTAATGGCATCTCAAATAATGAAAGCAGAGTTAAGATATAATTGGCTTTTGCTGAAACAGCGGAAATAGGATTTAAATCAAATCCAACGATGTTTTTTGTTACTTTTTCTGCTTCTTCATATGTTATAGAATTATTCCTAGTATTTAGAACGCGTTTTAAAGCTTGAATAACAAATGCACCAGATCCACATGTAGGATCTATGATTTTTTTATCTATATCTCCAAAATAACCAACCCTATCAAGAGAGTGCTCAACAATCCAGTCTGGAGAAAAATATTCCCCCAATAAATGCCTAATTTGTTCAGGAATTAAAGTCATGTATATTTCTTGTAAGACATCTTGAACTTCCTCAGGACGTAGTTTGTATGTTGCCAAGTCAAATTTTTGAATAAGATTGAATACATTTTTGATAATATTAGTGACAATACTTTGATGACTTTCGCTTGCAAGGTAAGTAAACCACTCATAATAATGTATCTCAAAAAAATTGGAAATAATTAAAGAATTTTCGGTTTCTCTCCCCTCAAATAATTCAATTATCTCACTCCAAGACAGTTTAAAATCTAAAATAGTCGCCGGATCAATTATATTTTTTATAAAAGAATCAATAAGTATTTTAAGGGTGATATTGAAGTAAGTTTGTGTGGCAAATAAAAATATTTTTGAATCAATGTTTTTATCACTACCTACGCCATAAAGTTCTTTAATAGCAGATGATGTAGCATTAAATTCTGTCTCTTGACTTTCATTGCCAAACATAGAACCAAATGTTCTATCCCATTCTTTATATAAAGTTGTAGTCCTCCTAGGTTGATTTGTATTTGACTCGGTCTCAATTTCAGATTTGATAATATCATATAATTGGACAATCCCATCTGATATCATTTTAGATTTAGGATTAATCACTTGTGATAACGTTTCTTTAGTTAATTTAATTTTTGCAGTAGATTTAAATAAGGTTATAATTTCTTCTACGCCTTCTTTAAACGGAAATTTTTTATATTTAAATTGATAAAATGAATCCATTCTTTTAGAATTATAAATCTCCTCGAAACGAGTTCTTGTGATATCCAACGGAGAAACTTTTGACGACTTTGCAAAACGAGCAATTATCCATGAATTTCCGTCAAAACCAATACCAAAAGTGTCTAATATAGAATCATCAATTTCATCTCCATTAATCTTATTAATTATATATTGATACAACCCGCTATCATTAGTTTTTGTTTTTCTTCCATAAAGTGCCTCATTTACTCCAATGTCTCTAGAAAAGTGTCCTTTTTTCTTATATTCTATAACTAAATTAGCTATTGTTCCATCAGCACGCCCACCCTTGGCAAAGTTATACTCTGAGTGAAAGGAGGTATTCGGAGCATAAATCTGTTGTATGGGAAGAATAATATCTGAATATGTATAGATTTTTACGTCATCTTCATTAGACAGTACTCTGCTAGAAAACTGTTTAAAAATCGACTCTGGTGTAGCAACAATCATTTGACACCTACTTCCTGATTTTTAAACAATAAAAAAGTCACTTTATTAATTTTTAGAAAATGAAAAAAAACATTACTGATTACATGCTGTGCTGTGCTGTGCTGTGCTGTGCTGTGCTGTGCTGTGCTGTGCTGTGCTGTGCTGTGCTGTGCTGTGCTGTGCTGTGCTGTGCTGTGCTGTGCTGTGCTGTGCTGTGCTGTGCTGTGCTGTGCTAATGGATTGTACCATACTATTCTCCTTAATCAAGTCTTTTTTATGTCAACAACTACTAGTCTTCGTAATCTCCACCAGGTACTCCAAAATATTCTTCTAGAGTCAAACCTGATTTGGCAATATCTTTCGCTTCTGAACCAATATAACGTACGTGCCAGCTTTCTGCTGTGTAACCCATAATATCTTCTTTATCCTCGGTGTAACGAACAATAAAGCCATAATCTGCTGCATGGTCTCTTAACCATTTGCTGGCTTCTTTATCTGTCAAAAGATTTCCTGAGCTATCGATTAAGTCATAGGCAAGACCAGTTTGGTGCTCACTGTAACCAGCTCTTGCTGAGTAACGATCGGCATTGACTTGACCATCTCGATCAACATAGGATTGGTATAATCCAACCTGTGTTTCATAGGAACGATAACCACTATACTGATTGCTGACAGCAAACCCTTTTTCTTGCATATCTGCAATCAGTTGCATAAAGGCTGACTGAGCTTGAGGGTCTTCTCCTGGTGCATAGTTTGCATTTAAGGGGTGTTTCTTATTAACAATAATGATTTCTTGTCCATCAGAACCTTTGACACTATAGTAATCGCCATTATAAGTAGCTTTGCTGTCCATCTTAGCTTCTTTTTGTTGAGTATTAGACTTGGATGATGAACTTTCATTTGAATTGTTTTTGAGTGTCTGATTTGATTCAGTATTTCCCTTATTTTCTTGAGTAGTTGCTGATTCTTGGCCACAAGCTGCTAAAGCTAGGGTTGTAAGAATCAAACCTAACCATTTTTTTGATTTCATAGGTTCCTTTCTTAATACTCACTGATAGAGTAAATTTTGAAGCTTCCATTTTCTGGGCGAAGCATAAAGACTTGATTTTTATTAACGATATCGGATTTACCGTTTGTATAAACTTCTTTAAAGCTATTGCGGACTGTAACTTTATAATCATTTCCTTCTTTGGCAACATCCGTAACGTTATACTCTATTGTTGTTTGATAATCAACATTCGCTCTCGCAACACCACCGTTTGCTACGTAATCATACATTACTTTGTAGGCCTCACTATTGGTGTCATAATAGTCCGTGAAACCAACTGACCGATTACGGATAGAGTCACGCATGGCATTGATATAAGAGGTCATAAAGCTACTGATAGCTGCTTTATCTTCTTCCAATTTCCGTTTGGCTTCTTCTTCCTGCTTCGCTTTCTCTTCTTTGGCTTTTTTAGCATCCGTCATTTTTTGCTGAATATCCGAAGAAAGCTGAAGGTCAGCTGTAAGATTTTCTTGACCTGGCTTTACAAAAATTTTACTTTTTTCAGTCGTATAGGTATTATCTTCAAATTTAAACTGAGCATGAACCTCAATAGATTGGTTTTCAATCAATTTAAGTTTCTTTGTTAACTCAGTCGCGACTTCTTTATTATTGACGTATAATTTAATATCACTTGCCCCTTGAACATCGCTAGGGAGTGAAGCTTGAAGATTCTTATCTACATTAGAAATGGATAGGGTAATCTGATTCTCTTTGGCTTCAAAGAGTTCAGCTGTAATATCTGTATTCAAGTCGCCAGCATCTGTTTTTCCTTTAGCCACAAAGGAATGAGGGGCAAAGGAGAATTCTCCCAAATCTAATTCCTTATCTTTTTCCACCTTCTGTTCATTCAAGGTCAACGAATCTAAATTTGTTTTAGCCGTAATTGTCAGTGGGAAGCTTTTAACCTTATAAACAGGGAAGATACCAAGTTTTTTCTCCGTTTCCTCAAGACCGAGTAACTGATTCCCATTTTGATCTTCGATAATGTAAGAAGGATCAGCTTCTAACTTTGACAATTCACTTTCAAGCTTTCCATCTTCATTCAAATACTGAACAAAATTCTTAGCATCTTCTGCGGACCAGATCACTTTTTTCGAATCAGACTCACTGAACGATTCAGCAAGTTGTTGGAATTTGCTATTTTCAATTTGTTTGGAAAATTGATCAACGGCCAAATCCGTACCAGATTCCTTGTCAAAATAGTAATACCCACCGCCAAGAGCGATAAGAACTAGACCAATGGCAGTACCTGTCAATACCTGTTTCCGACTAAGTTTGAATTTCTTTTCTTTCTTAGTAGGGGTTGGGGCTGGCATTTCAAACACTTGTGCAGGTGCTACAACAACGGATTCAGCAACTGATTCAACCGATGTTAAATCAGGTAAATAATCTACGTCAAACCCTGTTTCCTTAGCAAGGGCAAATTCCTGAGGCCCAGGGCGACGACCGTGAGCTGCTTCATAAGCTTGAACCCAAAGTGTTTTTGGGTCCTGATTCCCAAGGTTAGCTTGTGAAGGTTCCTCGGTTTCTTCAGATGGAATCTCCTGCATTTTTGTTGAAGCTGATCGTGTAGAGTTTTGGAAACCAGTCTTCTTAGCTTCCATATATTCGGCAGGGCTAGGCTTGCGTTTCTGTTCAGATTCGAAAGCGGCAGCCCATTGGTGGGCTAAATCTTCTTCTGATGCTTCCCCTTCCAAAGGGAAGCCCGCTTCCTTTGCTGTAACAAACTCTTGTGGACTCGGTTTTCTTCCCTCACGTGTTTCAAACTGCTCTAGCCATTGATCCTTCTTTTCCATAATCTTTAACACCTAACTTTATTCTTTTTCCTATTATAAGTTTAGTAGAAAGCCAGTTTCCTGTCAATATTTTATTGATTAATTTTTAACATAAATTTATTTAATAAAATTTATCCTGAGAATCAAATATTAGCCCTAGATGTAACTTAACATCTACATATACACTAAATGACCCAGCAAGCCATTAACGATTTGTTGGGTCAGGTCAATTCATATTTTTAAAGTCCCAGTAACTCGTCTGGGAATTCGTCTTCGACATCAACCACATAGTACTCTTTGGGTCGATACCATTTTTTTAAAAAATTTATAGGAAATGCTTTGATTTTTGTATTATAGCGAGCTACAAACTCGTTGTAAGCTCTTTGATAGTTTGCTAGCTCTTCCTCACTCCTGAATAGTTCATCAAAGAGTCTTGAAACTGCTTGTGGCATATTTAAATCAGGGATCTCATCTAAAATCTGGGCGAACTCGCGCGAGGTTTCAACTTTGGATGAGCGGTGTTTTTCCGTCAAGCTAGACTTCATCCGTTCTTTAACAACAGTTGATTGCTCTGAAACAAGAACTCCCTGAGTTAATTCTTTTAAGTTCTCTTTTTCACGTTCCTGATGTTTGTCTACAAAGCGATTGGCTTTGGATAAGAGTTGACGATTTCGTTCCTCGGTAATACGGATATTACTTGCTAATTGAGAACAGCTTTCTGAGAGACGGTTGGCCTCGCTAATTGTTAGGAAACTATAGATCAACAAGGTTGTCAGCGTTCCGAGTACAAAACTAGCGCCTGGGAAGGGTTCAACAACAGTCTCCACTTCTTGAGGAGTAATTGTCAGAGCAAATATGAATACCCACAATAGAGTCGAAAGGATTGTAAAGCCGAGTAGACTAAGCAGGGTGACAAAAATTGATTTTTGTTTCATAGCACTCCTTCAATCACTTTTTCCGTTTTTTTCTAGCTTTTTTCAGTTGCTTATTCATACGGTTCATGGCTTGTTTAGTGGCAAATTGGCCAAGTTTCCCTTTAAGACCTCCTCCAAAGAGCTGGCTCATATCCATATCCCCACCAAGGGCTGATAGGTCTGGCATGCCATTTGCTCCCATCATTCCTTCCAAAGCAGACATATCCATATCCCCCATGTTTGGCATATTTGGCATGTTCTTAGGAAGTTGGTTAGGATTTAATCCCATTTGTTTCATCATCTTATTCATATCCCCAGACATAACCCCTTGCATCATTTGTTTGGCTTGGTTAAAGTCCTTGATGAATTTATTTACTTCCACAAAACTGTTGCCTGATCCAGCAGCAATACGACGACGGCGAGCTGGGGTGAGGAGATCTGGGTTCTCCCGTTCAGCGGGGGTCATGGAGTAGATAATAGCCTTACGGCGAGCAACTTCTTTTTCATCAACCTTGAGATTTTTTAAAGCTGGGTTGCTAGCCATACCAGGAATCATTTTTAAGAGATCTTCCATTGGTCCCATGCTTTGAACCTGATCCAACTGATCAAGGAAATCGTTGAAGTCAAAGGTATTTTCCCGCATTTTCTCAGCGATTTCCAAGCTCTTTTGTTGGTCATACTCTTGAGAGGCTTTCTCAATCAGCGTTAGAAGGTCCCCCATTCCAAGAATACGGCTGGCCATACGGTCTGGATAAAAGGCTTCAATGTCCGTAATCTTTTCACCTGTACCGGTAAATTTAATGGGTTTTCCAGTGATGTGACGAACAGATAGAGCAGCTCCCCCTCGGGTATCTCCATCCATCTTGGTTAAGATAACACCCGTAACCTCTAATTGTTCATTAAATTCACGCGCAATATTGGCAGCTTCCTGACCAATCATAGCATCGACGACCAAAAGAATTTCGTTTGGTTGGGCAAAATCCTTAATGTCCTTCAACTCTTGCATAAGGACTTGATCAATCTGCAAACGTCCAGCCGTATCAATCAAGACATAGTCATTTTTGTTTTCACGGGCTTGTTCCAAACCAGCTTTCACAATCTCAAGCGCTGGGACTTCAGTTCCCATCGCAAAAACGGGTACATCGATTTGCTGGCCGAGGGTTTTTAACTGGTCGATAGCCGCTGGGCGGTAAATATCCGCCGCAATCAATAAGGGACGAGCATTTTCTTCTTTTTTGAGTTTGTTGGCCAATTTTCCAGCGAAGGTTGTTTTCCCCGCCCCTTGGAGACCGGCCATCATGATGATGGTTGGGATCTTAGGTGATTTTTCAATCTCCGAACGATCAGAACCAAGCAAGTCAGTCAATTCTTCATTGACAATTTTAATAACCTGTTGGGCTGGATTCAAGGTGTCGATAACCTCTTGTCCCAAGGCACGTTCTCGAATTTGCTTGATAAAATCCTTCACAACAGGAAGAGCTACGTCAGCCTCCAGCAAGGCCATCCGAATCTCTTTGGTTGCCTCTTGAATATCTTTTTCGTCAATTTTGCCTTTTTTACGAAGATCTTTAAAAACAGATTGCAAGCGTTCTGTTAAACTTTCAAACATATTTCATCCTCACTCTCGATTATCAATGCTAGTTAGCAAGTCAATTTTTTCTTTTAAATACTTATCTTGGGGATAGCTTTCAAGGATTTCTTCAAAAACTTGACTACGAACAATATAATCAGAATACATATGGAGCTTACGTTCATAATCTTCCAAAATTCGTTCCGTTCTCTTAATATTATCGTAGACAGCTTGACGACTGACCTGGTACTCCTCCGCAATTTCCGCCAAAGAATAATCGTCCGCATAATAAAGCTCTATATAGTTCATTTGCTTATCCGTTAATAAAGCAGCATAAAATTCAAACAAAGCGTTCATGCGATTGGTTTTTTCAATTTCCATAACACTCCTATTGTAACAAAAAAATCGCAATTGGATACAATATTTACACACATCTTGCTAAAGAAAAAAACTCTGATTCTATCCACAAAAATTGAGTCTTCATCGCAACAAAAAGTCCCTCCGAAAGGGAGGGATCAATGCCATTCAATTTGTTCTCTTTTTGCTTCAGGTAAGGTTGCTAACTTATGCACTCCTGAAAAATCTCTCTTCAACCCTAGGAAGATTGTTTTTGCCTTTTCTTCCTTAGCTTGAAAAACAGATCATACAGAAATAAATTATGATTGAATCTCAACGCCACAGGATCTGTTCTCCACCCACTCCTTCTAATTTTCAAAATAAAATTCGAAACGATCTGCTGCATATTGGCTTTTTACGTACTCAAAGGCTTGTCCGTCTTCCAGGTAGGATAATTGAGTGAGCGCTAATACAGCTTGACCTCGTGGAATATCCAGATAATGGGCAATGCGATCCCCTACCAGTTTGGCACTGATAGTTTGACTTGATTTGCCAATTCGATACCCCTTTTCCTCCAAGCTTTTGAAAAAATGACTGGTTACCTGCTCTTTGGGTAAATCTTTAATAAATTTTTCTGGGATGGAGGCAATCTCATAAACGACGGGGACATCATCTGCATACCGAACCCGTTCCATACGAATGATATTCTCTTCTCTGGCAATCCCCAAGCGGTCCACTTCTTGCTGGCTTGGCAGGGTTCGCCGATAGGAGATAAGATGACTGGATGGCTCTTTTCCTTGCGACTGAATTATTTCTGTAAAAGAGGTCGTCCCCCTCATTTTTTCTTGAACACGGGTTGAAGCAATAAATGTACCGCTCCCAACGCGGCGTTCTAAGACCCCTTCTTCCACTAATAGTGTAATGGCCTGACGCAGGGTCATCCGACTGACCTGATAGTGTTCCGCTAAATCGCGTTCGCTTGGCAAACGCTGACCAATCTTCCACTGCCCTTGATCAATAGCTGATTTAATATCATCGTGTATTTCTAAATAGGCTGGACGCATAGCTCCTCCCCCTTCTTTCTTACTATTTTAGTGACCCTAAAAGGAAAAGTCAACTCAATGTAGCTTCCTTGGCAAGGAGCTAGGTCTGTGATACAATGGGAACTATAAAAAATCTAAAATGAGGAAAGGGATTAGATGACTACAATCACTCCTGACATGAAAGATGTCGAAAAAATTATCGTTCTGGATTATGGTAGCCAATACAACCAATTGATTTCTCGTCGTGTACGTGAAATGGGTGTATTTTCTGAATTAAAGAGCCATAAACTCAGCGCCCAAGAAGTGAAAGAGATGAATCCAGTTGGAATCATTCTTTCAGGTGGTCCAAACTCTGTTTATGAAGAAGGATCCTTCGATATTGATCCGGAAATCTTTGAGTTGGGAATCCCTGTACTTGGAATTTGTTACGGAATGCAGCTCATGACCCATAAATTGGGAGGAAAAGTTGTCCCTGCTGGTGAAGCCGGAAATCGTGAATACGGTCAATCCAACTTGACCCACACTCCTGACAGCCTCCTCTTTGCTGGAACTCCAGAAGAACAATTGGTTTTAATGAGTCACGGAGATGCGGTAACCGAAATTCCTGAGAACTTTGTTCGCACCGGTACTTCTGCTGACTGTCCTTTCGCGGCTATCGAAAATGCAGATAAAAATCTTTATGGTATTCAATTCCACCCAGAAGTTCGTCATTCTGTTTATGGATTTGACCTTTTGAAAAACTTTGTGTTCAATATCTGTGGTGCTAAAGGCGATTGGACCATGAATAACTTTATCGACATGGAAATCAAAAAAATCCGTGAAACCGTTGGAGATCGCAAAGTCCTCCTTGGTTTGTCAGGTGGAGTTGATTCCTCCGTTGTCGGTGTCCTTCTTCAAAAAGCGATTGGAGACCAACTCATCTGTATCTTTGTAGATCATGGCTTGCTACGGAAAGGCGAAGCTGATCAAGTTATGGATATGCTTGGAGGCAAATTCGGCCTTAACATCGTAAAAGCTGACGCTTCTGAACGGTTCCTTTCAAAACTTGCAGGAGTTTCGGATCCAGAACAAAAACGGAAAATCATCGGAAACGAATTTGTTTATGTCTTCGATGATGAGGCTCGTAAATTGGACGGTGTCGATTTCTTGGCCCAAGGTACCCTCTACACAGACATTATCGAGTCTGGAACTGATACCGCACAAACCATCAAATCGCACCATAACGTAGGTGGTCTACCAGAAGACCTCCAATTTGAATTGATTGAACCTCTCAACACCCTCTTTAAAGACGAAGTACGTGCCCTTGGAACAGAACTTGGTATGCCAGACGAAGTCGTATGGCGCCAACCATTCCCAGGACCAGGACTTGCCATCCGTGTGATGGGGGAAATCACCGAAGAAAAACTCAAAACCGTCCGTGAATCCGACGCTATTCTCCGCGAAGAAATTCAAAAAGCTGGCCTAGACCGTGACGTATGGCAATACTTCACCGTTAACACAGGCGTCCGCTCCGTCGGAGTTATGGGAGACGGCCGCACCTATGACTACACCCTTGCTATCCGTGCCATCACTTCTATCGATGGAATGACAGCCGACTTCGCCCAACTCCCATGGGATGTTCTGAAGAAAATCTCTGTCCGCATCGTAAACGAAGTCGACCACGTCAACCGCATCGTCTACGACATCACCAGCAAACCACCAGCAACAGTTGAGTGGGAGTAAACATGTCCTGAGGACATGTTTACCCGTCGCCTTGAAATTAAAAAGCGACGTTAACCCTTGCGATAAATCAATCTCGAGTTATTTTTAATGGAGGCTAAGTTTCACCCTCTATCTCACTATCCGCTGATCAGTCCTCGCAAAACGAGGGCTGATTTTTTATATCGCTCTCTCTTCTACTATTTCATAAAACTCAAAATTTAGTGCTTCTATGCTAATTATGTATGATACTATTTAAAGGGGAATTGGTATTCGAAAGAATTGGAGATATTGTATGAATTCAGAAATCAAATGGATTTTCTTTGATATTGGTTCTACACTTTTTGATGAAACTGCAGTTTATGAAAATAGAATTGAAAAGATAATACAGGATAATAAGATTGATAAAATGAATTTGTCACAAAGGTGAAAGAACGCGCAAAAATTAATCAGAAGCCGATTGTATCGGTTGCTGAAGATTACAAGGTGAAAATTCCTGCTTGACGGCACGACTTAGAAGTCTTATACCCAGATGTAAAAGAAATATTGCCAAAACTCTATCAAAAATACAAACTTGGTATAATTGCAAACCAGGATTTTGGGACGGAAAAAAGATTGGCAGCTTTTGGTATCCGACAATACTTTGACCTCGTCATCGCCTCTGCTGAGAAAGGTATCTCCAAACCTAATCTGAGAATATTCCAGATTGCACTTAATCGAGCGAATTGTAAACCTGAATCAGCCATCATGATTGGAGACAGAATTGATAATGATATAGTTCCAGCTAATAAAATCGGTATGAAAACGGTTTGGATTAAACAAGGCCCCAGTAGTTCTGTCGAGCCAAATAAAATCGAGGCATATCCCAGCTCCACCATCAACAATCTAAGTGCGTTATTGACTTTGCTCTCCTAATCAACCACATTTATTGCACAGAAGGTGCTTAACTATACAGAAAATACCAGACTATTTCAATTTAGGCGAGACTAATCGGATTTTAATTCTCTATATAGTTCAATCTAATCATTGTTAAACCTCTCTGGTGAACTTGACTCCTCAGATTTCAAACCATTATGAGTATTCTAACCTTGAGACTAAATGAGTATAAAATTGATATTCATTAAGTATTACATATGATTCATGGAGGTATTTAAATTGAAAACAAAAAATGTTATTGTTGTTCCCTATGATCCAATTTGGAAATTGGCCTTTCATCAAATAACAGACGAGCTTTCTACTCTTCTGGCCGATCTGATTCTTGGAATTGAACATGTTGGTAGCTCATCTGTAAAAGGGTTAGCCGCAAAACCTATTATTGATATTGATATTATTATTAGTGATGAATCCATGTTAGATAAACCCCAATTATTCATACCTAACTTAAAAACCTTCCAGAAACCGTATTGATCACAGGGTTTCTGGAAGGTTCTGCTTTTCACCCATTGGGTGAAACATTCGACTAGACAAAAAAGGATTTCCCCTTTA
>NZ_JADXDQ010000021.1:0-31792 GCF_015831295.1 Streptococcus sp. NLN64 | reverse complement strand
GTGCAAGCACTTCCTTCAGCGTTCTACTTGCATGTATTAGGCACGCCGCCAGCGTTCATCCTGAGCCAGGATCAAACTCTCATCAAAAGTTTGAGTCTTTACTCATTTTTCTGTCGCTGACAGATTTATTGTTTTATTATTGACAGGTAGTATTCCTACTACCCACACATTGGTATTCGTCTTGTTCAGTTTTCAAAGGTCATATCTCTCACGAAACAACTTAATCAGTTTATCAAAACCTCAATGGCTTGTCAACACTTTTGTTTAACTTTTTTGAAGTTTTTTTGTTTTCGTTCGTTTGAGCCGAACTATTCTACTGATTGCGTCCCGTTTAAGGAACTCTCCCGTCAGGACTTTATTAGTATACAACATGATGTTGGTCTTTGCAAGAGATATTTTGAAATTATTTAAAAAAAATTCTCAGAGGAGTAAAAACCTCTGAGATCTTTTTACTTGTGGCTGACTTTTTTAGTGATAAAATCCCCTACAAATTGAATGGTGAAAATTAGAATAATAATCAAGACTGTTGCCAGGATCGTTACGTCATGATTGTAGCGATTGTAGCCATAGGCAATGGCCACATTACCCAGACCCCCTGCTCCAACAGCTCCAGCCATAGCAGTTTCACCAACCAAGGAAATCAAGGTTACCGTTGTGACCCGGATAAGATCGGGCAGCCCTTCGCTCAGATAGACACCGATGATGTCTTTAGTCGTTGCTCCGCTGGCTTGGGCTGCTTCAATAACTCCAGAATCCAATTCAGCCAAAACAACTTGTACTTGACGAGCAAAGAAAGCATAGACAGCAAAAGATAGCGGCACAAGAGCAGCGTTGGGCCCAATACTGGTTCCAACAAGGATTTGAGCCAACGGAGAAAGAACCGCAAGCAGGATAATAAACGGAATGGCCCTAAAAATGGAGGTTACCTTATCCAAAGTCCAGTAAACCCACTTATTCTCAAGAACACCACCTGGAGCAGTCAGTACAAGCAATAGACCCGTAACAAGGCCCAAAAATCCACCAATCAGGAAGGCATAAAAGGTCATGTAGAGGGTTAAATAAATGGCCGTCCCCCAGCCAGCTTGTCCAGACCAGCCCATTTTATAAACATTTGGTAAGTAAGTTTCAATAAAATTCATCTTAACGTCCTTCCTTCAGAATTTTAACGCCAACTCCAGATTCCTTTAGTCCTCCGTGTGCCTTCACCAAATTCTCCGCGGAACCAGAGAGAATCACAATCAACTCACCGACCGGAGTATGGTCTAAGATTTCAATATTTCCAAATAAAATATTGGCTGCAACCTCATAATGCTTGGAGAGGTCATGAATAATGGCTTGGTCAGTCACACTACCGGAAAATTTCAAGTGTACCAATTCTTGCCCAGCCGGCAAATGCAGAACACTTTCCTGTTGATATATTTTCCTTAAGGCGTCATCAATCCCAGTCGCTGTCTCCATGAAATCCTTAGTCAAGTCATTCTTAGGATTACTGAAAATATCCAGCACACTACCTTCTTCAATCAGGCGTCCATCTTGCATAACGGCTACACGATTTGCAATGTCTTTTACAATCTGCATTTCATGCGTAATCAGAATGATGGTTAATCCCAGACGTTCATTCAATTCCTGAAGTAGTTTCAAAATCTGTTTAGTCGTCTTGGGATCCAAAGCTGAGGTTGACTCATCTGAAATCAAGATTTTCGGGTCATTCGCCAAAGCACGCGCAATCGCCACCCGTTGTTTTTGCCCGCCCGACAACTGTGAGGGGTAGTTTTCAGCTCGATCAGCCAAGCCCACTAACTCCAGTAGTTCCTGAACCTTCTTCGCTCTCTCTTCCTTGCTTAAACCGGAATGTTTAAGAGCAAAGTCCACATTTTCAGCGGCCGTCTTTTGGCTCATCAAATTGAAATGTTGAAAGATCATTCCAATTTCCCGCCGTTTTTCCCGAAGAGTTTGGGCACTCAATTGCGCGTTTCCTTGGTCAAAAAACACTTCATGATCAACGACCAACCGCCCTTCTGTTGGAACTTGCAGAAGATTGACAACCCGCACCAAGGTAGATTTCCCTGCTCCAGAGTAGCCTACGATTCCATAGATATCTCCCTGTTGAATCGACAAACTAACATCATCAACAGCAGTAATGACTTTATTTTTCTGGGCAAAGCGAACCCCAATATTTTCAAGTTTAATAATAGCTTCTGACATGACATACTCCTATTTCATACTAAACCAACTTCAAAATCGAAATACTCGAATCTTTCAAAAAATGACTAGAAAAGCCGAGGACGATTATTCATCAATGAGGCTTAATAAGGTCAGATTTTGAAATCTATACTCGAAACAGTTCGAAATCTGAAACGAATTTTAATCCAGGAATTGGATTAAAATTTATAGACAATGAAGCAAGCATCGCTTGCCATCAATCCGATGAAGGCAGAACTAAGGTTCGGCGAAGAGGATTAACACATTCAGATTTTGAAATGTAATGAGTATTAGTGAGTATTGGTAGCAAAGAAAAGAGTAGGCTCTCTTCCAAACCCACTCCCCTTGCTTGGTTTGCATACAGTATCGACTTACCAAACTGGTTGGTCCAAACCTTCTGAGGTTTCTTCGATGACTTTCTTCACATCATCAGTGTGGTAGGCTTTGATCAATTTCTTCAAAGCATCTGCTTTATCAGATTTTTCCCAATCACTCTTAGCAGCAAGAACATTGTACCATTGTTTTGAGTTTTCATCCGCAACTTCGACAAAAAGGGCATTTTTGAAGTCAAGTCCCGCTTCAGATACAAAGGTATTATTAACGACCGCTGCATCTGCTGAGTCTAGAGAACGAGCTGTTTGACTAGCGTCCAATTCTTTGATGTCCAATTTCTTAGGATTTTCTTTTACGTTAGCAATGGTTGCCAATTCTTTCCCAGAAACATCCAAATTGATCAAGCCTGCGGATTGAAGAAGATACAAAGCGCGGCTCTCATTTGTGGCATCATTTGGAACTGTGATAGTTGCGCCATCTGGGATTTGATCAACACTAGTATAACGGTTCTTACCATCTTTGGTACCTGAATAGAGACGGATTGGAGAAATAATAGTATCCGCAATGGCTACCAAATCTCCATTGTTTTCTTCATTCCAGTTGTCCAAGAAATTATAGTGTTGGAAGTCATTAACATCTACATCACCATTAGCAGTTGCGATGTTTGGTTGGGAGTAATCTGTAAACTCAGTGTACTCCAACTTCACGCCTTCTTTATCCAACAACTCTTCAATTTTTTCCCAACGTTTTTCTTCCGAGTCACTTTTAGCCATAAGTCCGACACGAAGCGTGTTTACATCTGAAGAAGAACCTCCTGTATTTGCACAGGCTGCAAGTGTTAATCCTGCCAAGGCTGTTAACCCTATTACTTTCAAAAGCGATTTCAATTTCATAATCAAGCTCCTTTGTTTTTTCTTGATACTAGGATAACAGACCTCCTTCTGCCTGCCTAGTATGGGATTTTTATTTACATCATAAAAAATATTTATCATGCCATCTCAAGCTTTAGCCCACAGCAATCGAAAAGGCTGAGGGCAACCCTCAACCTTCTACAGGTATTACCAAACTGGCTGATCCAAACCACCTGATGATTCTTCGATGACTTTTTTCACTTCGTCTGTGTGATAAGCGTTGATCAATTTTTTCAAAGCGTCCGCTTTTGGAGATTCTTCCCAATCTTCTTTAGCCGCTAAGAAGTTGTACCATTGTTTTGAGTTTTCATCTGGTACTTCAACAAAGATGGCCTTTTTGAAATCAATTCCTGCTTCTTGAACAAAATCATTATTAACAATGGCTGCATCTACAGAGCCTAAAGAACGAGCTGTTTGGCTAGCATCTAATTCTTTAATATTCAAGTTTTTCGGATTTTCTTTAATATTTGAGAGAGCCGCAAAGGTATCTCCAGAAACATCTAATTTCAATAAACCAGCAGATTGAAGAAGGTAGAGGGCTCGGCTTTCATTTACAGGATCGTTTGGAATTGCGATCGTTCCTCCGTCTGGAATTTGATCGACACTCGTGTAGCGTTCAGAACCATCCTTGGTACCAGAATAAAGACGAAAAGCTGTGAAGTAAGTGTCCGCGATTGGAACCAAGGATCCGTTATTTTCTTCATTCCAGTTATTCAAGAAATTATAATGCTGGAAGGCATTGACATCCACTTCCCCATTTGCGGTAGCTTTATTCGGTTGGGAGTAATCTGTAAACTCCGTATACTCCAAGGTAACCCCTTCGTCCTTCAGAAGCTCTTCGATTTTATCCCAGCGCGCTTCCTCCGTATCACTTTTAGCCATCAACCCCACCCGAATAGTGTTGGCATTCTCCTTAACATCACTTGATGGAGCACAGGCCGCTAAGGCTAAAGCAGCCAAGGTCGTCAATCCTACAATTTTCAATACCGATTTCAATGTCATAAGCAAGCTCCTTTTCTTTTTCTTGATAGTAGAATAACAGAAGCTGACTCCCTAGCCTAGTATTGTTTTTTTATGTTTTCAATAAAAATATTTTATGATGCAAAAATAAAGTAGGGTTACACCCCCTAACCAAAGTAGCAGCAGCAAAAAAGTAGCTCCCCTAGGGAACTACTTTAATAAGATTATTTCAACTCTTCAGCTGTTGGAGCATAGTCTCCGCCAAAGAATTCTTTAGAAAGCTTGTCAAGAGTACCATCTGCTTGAAGCTCTTTGATACGTCCATCCACGAACTCTTTCAACTCATCTTGGCCTTTAGCAAAGATTGGGTAAACAAATGGCTGAGCTGTCTCTGGCAATTCAATAATCTTCAAATTGTTCAAACCTTGGTTCTTGATAATGGTTTCAACAGAGATACGATCAAAAATCTTGTAGTCTGCTTGGCCATCATTCAAACGAGTCATGATTTGTTGGAAGTCTGCTTTTGTATAGGAAAGTTCAGTTGGATTGTCTGCGTGTTCCTTGTTCCATTCTTCCAATTGGGCAGCAGAGTTGGTTCCTTGGACAACTTCAGTTTTCTTGCCACCAAGATCATCCATTGATTTGATGCTGTCATCATCCTTTTGAACAACCAAAACATTCGGATTCTTAGCTACAGGATAAGCATAAAGGTATTTCCCTGCACGCTCCTCTGTGTAAGAAATGTTGTTAACGGCCATTTGGTAACGGTCACTATCCAAACCAGCAAAGATACTTGACCATTCTGTTTTTTCAAATTCCAGGTCATATTTGTCTGAGTCTTTGAAAATTTCTTTCACAACTTCAATCTCGTAACCTGTCAACTCCCCATTTTCATCTTCATAGTTAAATGGTTTTGGCGAAGCATTAGTGGCTACTCGTACAACTTCTTTGCCTGATGCTTCAGAAGAATCTGAGGCATTGTTGGAGCAGGCTGCAATCACGAGGGCAGACGCGGCAACAAGAGCAAGAGAAATAACTTTTTTCAGTTTCATGAAAAACCTCCTTTTAATCTATACTTAAGATAGTAACAGAAAATAAAAGAAATTTCTATTAGCTAGTATTATGAAATACAAAAAAGACCGAAAGTTTCCTTCGGCCCCTTGTCGTTATCAGAATCCATCTACATTGGTATAGACTTTTTGAACATCTTCATCCTCTTCCAAGACATCCACAAGTTTTTCAAAGACCGCTAGGTCATCACCTTCTAGGTTTACTTCAGATTGAGGAATCATTTCCAATTCTGTTACTTGGAATTCTTCAATTCCCTCTCCACGAAGAGCCTCTACAGCCTTGTACAAATCAGTTGGAGCTGTATAAACGGTGATGCTTCCTTCTTCTGCTTCCACATCATCCACATCCACATCTGCTTCCAACAATAATTCAAAGATAGCATCCGCATCATCGCCTGCAAAGACAATCACACCCTTGTTATCAAACATGTAAGACACAGAACCACTAGCTCCCATGTTTCCACCGTTTTTACCAAAGGCTGCACGTATATTCGCCGCAGTGCGGTTCACATTAGAAGTAAGGGTATCCACAATCAACATGGAACCATTTGGACCAAATCCTTCATAACGACCTTCTGTAAAGGTTTCGTCTGTATTTCCCTTAGCCTTATCAATCGCCTTATCAATAACGTGTTTTGGAACCTGTGCTTGCTTAGCCCGATCCACAACGAACTTAAGAGCCGCATTCAACTCAGGATCTGGCTCCCCTTTTTTGGCTGCTACATAGATTTCAACTCCAAATTTCGCATAGATTTTAGAGTTAGCACCATCTTTTGCTGTCTTTTTCGCCACAATATTGGCCCATTTACGTCCCATTTTCTTCTCCTTTAATTACTTGCATTCACGCGTTATTATATCACTTTCCAAAAGCTGACGCAAAAAAGATTCAATCTCCACCCCATTGGATCGGAATCCGTCCAAAATTTTGCTCGCCAATGCCCTCTTGACCAAGACCATAAATCTTATCTGCCTTCTGGGTCAGAGCATCCCAAGGCTCAGCTCCAATCCGGGTCACCAATTTTACCTTCTTCTTCAAAAGCGCTAGGTGTTGACGCCCACGTTCGGAAAACCCTAGTACATGCAAGGATTCTGGCAAAGGGGCCTCCTGGGCCCCCACCAAGATGTAGGTCAGAACTCTCCGGACCCGTGCCTTGGTAAAACGCTTGGTAGCGACCATCCCAACCAGCTCCTCTACGGAGTTTACTCGGTTAATCGCCTGCAACAAGCGTTGGGCCAGCTCCGCATTCACTTGGTAAATCTCCTCCAGATTGGGATGACTGAGAATCTGGTAGCGCAACAAAGACCAATACAAAGACCAATCTTGCTGAGGGGCTTGGGCTAAAAGACTGGCTACTGGACTATGCCGCTCTATAAACTCCCAATCGCCCCGATGATGCCGCAGGGCCGTTGCGGAGGCATAAGCTTGATCCTTTTCCAAAGAATGAAAACCGGATCCCTGCCGCTGGACCGCCTTTAAGCTAAGGGCAGTTCCAGCAGCAGCCTTGGTATAGGCCAAGCCTAAAATGTGGTTGGGGCTTTGACCGCTAAAGGTCAGCCCCACAAACGTTTCCCAGGCCGCTTGACTCTTCTGGGGATAAGACAAGGAAGCTGGAAGTTGGTCCATATAGTCCCTCATCTCATCAGCCTTAGTTCGGTAAGTCTCTAGCAGCTGATTGTAATCCCGAACTTCTTCACTTCCAAAAACAAGCTCCTCCACCCCAGCCTTGACTAGAAGATCAACCGCTCCAGTCGCAAAAAAATCGGCTGCCTGAACGCTGACTAAAAAGGGAAGTTCCAAAACCAGATCTGCCCCCTGAGACAAGGCCATCTGAGCCCTAATCCATTTATCCACAAAAGCCGGCTCTCCTCGCTGAACAAAATTACCTGACATGGCCACAATCTTAAGCCCCTCCATCTGGTCCAACAGGTAACGATGGCCATTATGAAAGGGGTTAAACTCGGCAACAACTCCGCTTATTTTCATGGTTTCTCCGCCACGAAGAACCAACGCAGACTTTTTTCATCTGGAGCTTGGTTGGTGAAATCCGCAAAGACTTGAATATTGGTAAAGCCAGCTTGTTCCAGCAAAATCTCATAAGTCAAGCGTTCATAAGTCCTTTCTTCATGCACTTCGTCCTTGCGGACAAAACGTCCATCTTCTTCTTGCAAAAAGAAGGTTAATTCATGAACAATAGAATACGGCGGCTCATCCGGATAAGAATCCCAAACAAAAGCAAAATCTTCCGCATTTTCATGATAGCTGTAACCTGGATAGACCTCTTCCATTTGGTAAATGGAATGGACGTCAAAGAGAAAGCGGCCGCCAGATTTAAGGACTTGGAAAACTTGCTGGAAAGCATCCCCAACTTCAACTTCATCTTCTAAATAACAGATTGAATCCGAGTAGCAAGTCACGGCATCTACCGCTTCCATGGCCGGTAAGGCAAGCATATTTCCTTGAAGAAACTCTAGCTCCCGCCCTGCTTCCTTGGCCCGTTTCTGGGCAAGTTTCACCATCTCTGGGCTCAAATCCAAGCCCTTGACCCGGTAGCCAGCCCGATCCAACTTAAGGGATAGAATCCCAGTTCCACAAGCTAATTCCAAGATGTCTTTTGTATCTGGGGCAAGATGCTCTTGCGTAAAAGCTAGCCACTGATCATAAAGTTGCTCATCCATAATGGAATCATAAACACGCGCAAATGTTTCATAAGTAGTCATCAGATACCTCTATATTCGAAAAAGAGGACAACCTGTTTTTTCCAAACACTGCCCTCCCTCTTTCACTTTTTTAATCTATATAGCTAGAAATGTCGACCATTTCAGCCTCATGCCACAATTTTTCTAAATTGTAATCATTGCGAACTTCCTCTGAAAAGACATGGAAAACCACAGCTCCCAAATCCAAAAGAACCCAGCCACTGGCTACGTTGCCCTCAAGAGGACCGACTTCTAGACCCGTTTCTTGGGCTTTTTCACGGACATTATCTGCAATTGCTTCTAATTGGCGGCTGTTCATGGAGCTAGCAACCACAAAATAATCTGTCACACTCGTCACCCCTTGAACATCTAAGGCAACAAGATCCTCCGCCCGTTTTTCATCTGCAGCTTTCACAACAAGTTCTAATAATTGTTTTTCTTCCATTCTTTACCTCTCTAAAAAGTGTCTGTATGCATTGTAAGTTTCTAAGGTTTGAGGATAAATAGGAATTCTTTTTTTAGCTAAAAAAGAAAGAGTCTCGGCTGTTTCATAAGCCACTCCCCCTTCCAGAGAAGAAAAAGCGATCCGCCTTGCTTCCTCAACACCAGGAAAATTCCGACCCTCTTCGATATAGTCCGCCACATAGAGAATCATATCCAAGGGCGACATCTCTGCTTTACCGATGGTATGAACACGAATGGCTTCTAGAATCTCTGGATTCTCCAGACCAAGTTCCTCTTGTATGGCATAAATCCCAAGATAGCCATGCCACAGATTATTTCCCCACTGCAGCAAATCTGGATCTAAATTCCGTTCTTGAATCAGCTGCTGAAAATAGCTGTCCGGCTTTTCCTTGGCGTAATCATGTAGCAACCCAGCCAAACCAGCCTTGATAGGATCCTGACCATAAGCTTCTGCCAATTGAATGGCAGCTTTTTCGACATTCAAGACATGCTGATAACGATGAGGGCTGAGGGTTTGCTCTAAGCGTTCCAACAAATCATCTCTGTCAAAGGGGAGATAGGCAGCATAGTTCATTTATACAAGCCCTCACGTTTGATGTAGTTCCAAACCAGCTCCGGTAGCAGAAAGTTCGGCTCACGGCCTGCTGCGATAAAATCACGAACCATGCTGGAGGAAATATCCATTAGTGGGACATCAACCCAGATAACCGGATAGGAGGTTCCCGCCTTGTATTTGGGACGTTGGACACCAACAAACTGTACCAATTCCAAGAGCTCATCAATACGATGCCATTTAGGAAGGTATTCCACCATATCCGCTCCGATAATAAAGTAATAATCCGTGTCTGGATTCGCTTCCGTTAGGATTTTCATACTGTCATAGGTGTAGCTAATCCCCTTACGTTCCAATTCCAAACGTTCAATCCCTAAACCTTCTTTTCCATTCAAGGCTAATTCCAACATCATTAAACGGTGGTGCTGGTCAATGGTTTCTTTTTTATCCTTATGAGGGGGAATAAACTCTGGCATGAGTAAGACCTGGTCCAAACTCAACTGCTGCCGCACCTGATCCGCTACTAAAAGGTGGGCGTTATGGACGGGATTGAAATTCCCTCCCAAAATCCCGACTTGTTTGCGTTTCTTTTCTGGTAAATCCGGTTGCAAAGCAACCTTGGTGAAAGGTGTGACTAGTTCAAGTGCCATCGTTTCTCCTTTTTAAACCTCACGAACTTTAATGGACAGTTTACGGTTTTCTTTTTTAGCAGAAGGTTTGAAGAGAATGAGAATACGACCAATTTTTTGGACGGTATCCAACCCGATTTCTTCTTCCAGAGTTTCTGCAACGTCATGAATATTTTCATCTGTATTTTGCAACAGAGTGACCTTAATCAATTCACGCGCATCCAAGGCATTACGGATGCTAGTCTTGATTTCATCATTCAAACCATTTTTTCCAATTTGGATAATAGGCTTCATATGATGTGCTTCAGCCTTCAAAAAGGCTCTTTGTTTGCTTGTTAGTGACATAATTCTCCTTAATACTCTTCAAATTTCAAAGTCTAGCTTCGTCAGTTTCCTAGTTATTTCTTTGATATACTCTTTTAGTTTATCTTTTATTACTGTGTTAGCTCGTCTTGCCGTACTTTAGTTCTACCTGCGACTCGCTGCCTTGTACTAAAAGCAAACTAAAAGACTATACACATTGAATTTCAAAATCTGACTTTGTCAAGCCTCTTTGATGAACTTTTTGATTACGTGCCCTGTACGCTTTATCGATAATATTCAACAGGTCTCTCAGACCTGTTGAACAATCTTCATCGGCTTTTCTAGACAACTCTTTGAAAGATTCGAGTATTTAAATTTTAAAAAAATCAAATATGGGTTAAATAATAGCTGGGCGTACCAAAACGGCAACTCCTTCAGGTGCCCAGGCAACTAGACGAGCTGCTTGTGGGATGCGGACCCATCCCAAACCTGAAAAGACCACATCGCTCTTCTCCGTAATGGTCAAATTGTGGGGTACCAGTCTTGGGAAAGTATCCACCTGTTTCTTTCTTGGTGGCTGCAATAGATCTCCGACATGTTTGTCATAAAAGGCATCTGCTCCGGCTAGTTTGGTTCGATGGATGGTCAGTTCGTTCTCAAAATAAGCTGTAAAGCCTTGGCGATCGCCAGCTTCAAAATCCAAACGGGCTAATCCACCAAAGAACAGTGTTTGTTCTGGATTGAGTTGGTAGGTTTTAGGCTTTAATTCCTTTTTCGGACTGACTAATTTCAAATCCTTACCTTCCAGATAATGGGCCATCTGGTAGCGATGGATGATTCCAGGGGTATCATAGATAAAGCGGCCATCTTCTAAAGGAATTTCAATCTTATCCAGGGTTGTCCCTGGGAAACGACTGGTTGTAATCACATCCTTATCCCCTGACAATTCCTGAATAATGGCATTGATTAGAGTGGATTTTCCTACATTGGTCACCCCTACCACATAGACATCACGGCCTTTGCGGTAACGATCGATTTTCTCGATCAAGTCTTTAATAGCTTCCTTGTTTTGTGCACTGGTTAATTGGACTTCAATCGGCCGTAGACCTTCTTCATGAGCTCGCTCGGTCAACCATCGCAATAATTTTTTATCCTTAACCGATTTTGGCAAAATGTCCTTTTTATTTCCAACAAGCAGAACATCATTGCCTGATACAAACCGTGACAAACCAGGGATAACCGATCCGTTAAAGTCAAAGATATCGATAACATTAACCACCAGAGCATCGCTATCGCCAACCTCGTGCAGGAGACGAAGAAAGTCCTCATCCGTCAACTCCACATCGCTAATTTCGTTGTAATGACGAAGGCGGAAGCAACGTTGGCAGTAAAGTTCCCCAGTTTCCAACCCTTTCTCCAAGGCTGAAGGCGGAGTGAAACCCGCTTTCTCCTTCTGCCCTGTTTGAATTTCGGCACCACAGCCGATACAAAATAATGTTTCTTGCATTTACAATCCTTTGTGAAATTTCATTGGGCCGTATTTTTCTTCCAATTTTTTAAGAACACGACGTTCCCGAGCCCGGTTAAACTTGGTATTGATGGAATCGTGTTGGACCAAAGGCTTGACCAAGATCGACCGAATCCCAGCCCGATGAGCTGCCCGAATATCGGTCATCAATTGATCTCCGACCATGACCACCTTGGACCGATCGACCCCAAGCTTGGCTAAGGCACGGTTGATGCCAAAGGCAAAGGGTTTTAAAGCCCAATAGACATAGCCAATCCCGAACTTCTCAACGGCTCGCGTAACCCGTTTCTTGGTATTATTGGAAACCACCATAATCCGAATACCCGCATCCTGTACTTGATGCAACCAGTTCTTCATCTCAGTGGTTCCATCGGGATTATTCCATGCAATCAAGGTATTATCCAAATCAACCAAAACCGCTTCAATTCCCAATTTTTTCAAATCTTCTACCGCGATATCATAGACCGCTTCAACCGTGTAATCCGGCTTATATTGCTCAATTGACACAAGCTACTCCATTTTCCACTGTACTAGTTTCCATTATACCACATCCCCATCTTTTGCTTCAAAAGGAAAGCCAAGTTGATGATAAGCTTTCCACAAGGCGTAACCCGCGACCACAAAGGCAATGAAATCAGCTAGAGGCATAGCGTAGGCTAGTCCCGCAACCCCGAAAAAGCGCGGCATCAGCAAGAGGAGCGGTAAAATCAACCCCAGTTGCTTGAGAAGAGAAATCTTAGCTCCCATCTTAGCTTGACCGATAGCTGGAAAATAAGTAGCTGAAAAAATTTGCACCCCATTCACAAAAGAAAAGAGGAAAAAGGCCCGCATATAGGCAATCCCAAATTCAAAATAGGCATCACTCCCCGATCCAAACAAAGCTAAAAACTCATAAGGAAACCCTTCAAAAGCCAACCAGGTCCCCACACCAATGACAGACACCCAAGCAATGGCAATCCGAATGGTCTCCCGCACCCGATCCCAATTTTCCGCTCCATAGTTGAAACTCAAAATAGGCTGGGAACCTTGAACTATCCCAATAATCAGAGAAATCATAATGACATTAATTTTAGCCACGATCCCAGCCACCGCTATGGGAATCTCACTCCCATAAACCGAGGTCTCCCCATAAAAGCGAAGGGACTGGTTGGTCACAATCTGCACCAACAAGTTGGAGGATTGGAAAATAAAGGACGCCATTCCCAAAGAAGCAAAGGAAGCAACCAAAGACCTCTGCAGATGGAAATCCTCCCGCTGGAGCTGCACACTCTTAAAACGAGGAAGGTAAAACGCTAAAATCAAGGCTGAAACCAATTGCCCCAGAACCGTTGCCCAAGCAGCACCAGCCATCCCCCAACCAAAGCTAAAAATAAACAGAGGGTCTAGTAGGGTATTTACAACTGCCCCTGAAATAATCGACACCATCGAATAGGTAGAGGAACCATCCGCCCGAACCAAGGGGTTCGCCCCAATAGCAAATAACAAAAAGGGAACTCCCCAAATAGACACACTGGTATAGGTCAAGGCTAAATCATAGATACTGTCCGTTGCCCCAAAAAGAGTCAACAGTGGTCCCAGGAAAACTTGCAGGACTAGACACAAGAGGAGACCCACTACCGCAAGTATCGCAAAGGCATTCCCCATGACTTTCTTGGCTAAGGCATTGTTTCCACGCCCCAACTCCAAGTTAAAGCGGGCCGCAGCTCCTAACCCTAACATCAACCCTAATGCCAAACACAAGGTCGTTAAAGGAAAAGCCACATTGGTTGCCGCATTCCCTAAATAACCAATCCCCTGACCAATAAAAATCTGATCCACAATATTGTAGAGGGCGTTGACAACATTGGCAATCACCGCCGGGATGACCAATTGCCGTAAGAGGGACGAAATCGAAGCCCTTCCCAATTTATTCTTTTCCACATATACTCCTTCCATGAATATTTCCAAAACCAAGAGAAAGGTCGGGATACTGATTACAGTATCTCGACCTTCCAAAGTCTTAGTCTTCTAATAATTTTTGCAATTCTTCTTTGAGAAGGGCTTGGGCCACTTGTGGGTTGGCTTGTCCCTTGGTTGCCTTCATCAGGAAGCCAGTAAAGGCCTTATCTGCATTGCGCTTGCCTGACTTGAAGTCTGCCACCGCTGCAGGCTGGTCTTGGAAGACTTGGTGAATGATTGGAATCAAGACTGCTGGATCAGAAATTTGAACCAAGCCGGCTTTCTCAACATATTCACGCGCTGACCCGCCATTTTTGGCCAGATGTACAAAGACTTTTTTGGCAATCTTAGATGAAATCGTCGCATCCGCAATCAAGCCAATCATCTCCACCAAATTCTCTGGAGTCAAGGCAATTTGTTCCAAACTTTGACCATTCGCATTTAGGTATTGAGCCACTTCTCCTTGTAACCAGTTGGAGACTTGTTTCGCATCTCCACCTAGAGCCACTGCTGTTTCAAAGAAGTCCGATTGAAATTTGTTGGCTGTCAATTGACGGGCATCATAGTCACTCAAACCAAGCTCATCACGGTAACGTTGGCGACGTTCCTTAGGAAAGACTGGTAACTCTTGACGAACTGCTTCAATCCAAGCATCGTCCAACTGAACTCGTGGAAGATCTGGCTCTGGGAAATAGCGGTAATCCGCTGCACCTTCCTTGACCCGCATGAGGATGGTTTCACCAGTTGCCTCATCATAGCGGCGAGTTTCTTGTCGAATCACACCACCTGAGCGTAGAATTTCGGCCTGGCGTTTGATTTCATACTCCAACCCTTTACGCACATAGTTAAAGGAGTTGAGGTTTTTCAATTCTGTTTTGGTTCCAAAAGCTTCTTGTCCATATGGTCGAAGAGAAATATTGGCATCCACCCGCATGGACCCTTCTTCCATCTTGACATCAGAAATACCAGTATACTGGATGATTTCTTTTAGAGCAGTCAAGTAAGCATAGGCTTCTTCTGGACTCCGCATATCCGCTTCCGAAACAATCTCAATCAACGGAACCCCTTGGCGATTCAAGTCTACATAAGAATAGCCATCCGTTCCGTGAGTATTTTTTCCCGCATCTTCTTCTAAATGCGCCCGTTCTACACGGATTTTCTTGGTGGAACCATCCTCCAATTCAATCTCAATCCAACCATTGTAGCCAATCGGTTCATCAAATTGAGAGATTTGGTAGGCTTTGGGATTATCAGGATAGAAATAATTTTTACGGTCAAAATGCATGTCCCGATGTAAATCCATATTAAGAGCTAGGGACGCCTTAATTCCAGCATCCACAACACCCTTGTTCAAGACTGGCAAAACTCCTGGAAAAGCCCAGTCAATAATATTGGTATTGGCATTTGGATCCTCACCAAAATGCGCAGGAGCTGGTGAAAAAATCTTGGAAGCTGTTTTTAATTCCACGTGGACTTCCAATCCAATTATGGTTTCAAAATTCATGACTTAACTCCTCCGAAAATCGCTGGTTTTTCTAGGTGGTAACTAGTTGCAGCTTCAAAAGCTGCAGCAGCCTGATACAAGGTTTCTTCTTGGAAATGGTTGGCAATCAACTGCAGGCCAACTGGTAGGCCATCCGCAAAGCCGGCTGGCAAGGACATTCCTGGTAGACCTGCTAAGTTTACTGGAATAGTCAAGAGATCTGCTAAATACATTGAAACGGGATCCTCAATCCGGCTTCCCAAATCAAAGGCAACCGTTGGAGAAGTTGGTCCCATAATGAGGTCATATCCTGCAAAAACTTTCTTGAAGTCCTCAATAATCAAAGTTCTCACCTGACCAGCCTTCTTGAAGTAGGCATCGTAGAAACCAGATGATAAACTGAAGTTCCCCAACATAATCCGACGCTTGACCTCGTCTCCAAAACCTTGGCTCCGTGTCTTCACATAGACGTCTTCAAGATTTTCGATATCTTCTGCTCTAAATCCATAACGAATACCGTCAAAACGTTGAAGATTGGATGCGGCTTCTGAAGAGGCAATGATGTAATAAACGGCTACACCATAGCGACTGTGGGGAAGACTCACCTCTTCCACACGCGCGCCCAGCTCTTCAAACTTCTTAGCAGCAGCCAAGATTTGTTCCTTAACCGCTGGATCAATCCCTTCACCCATATACTCTTTAGGAAGAGCGATTTTCATACCGGTCAAATCTTGACCAATCTTACTGGTGAAATCTGGAACAGCAAGAGGTGCAGACGTTGCATCCCGATGATCATGACCAGACAAAGCTCCAAGCAAGTGCGCATTTTCTCGAACGGTTGGTGCAAATGGACCAATTTGGTCCAAGGAAGATGCAAAGGCAATCAGACCAAAACGTGAAATTCGGCCATACGTCGGCTTCATCCCCACAATTCCATTAAAGGCTGCCGGTTGACGAATCGAACCTCCTGTATCAGACCCCAAGGACAAGCGGACTTGCCCTCCCGCCACAGCTGAGGCAGAACCACCAGAGGAACCTCCTGGCACCTTGTTTTGATCCCAAGCATTTTTACTTGGTTTGAAATAGGATGTCTCATTGGAACCTCCCATGGCAAATTCATCCATGTTGGTTTTCCCAATCACGATCATCTCCTTTTTATAGAGATTTTCAACACTAGTCGCATCAAAAATCGGCTTATAGTTGTAGAGCATTTTTGATGCCGCAGTCGTCAAAATTCCTTTAGTAGAGATGTTATCCTTAACTGCTACAGGAATCCCGCTTAATACATTGTCGGCATCTACACCCTTAGCATCTAAAGCACGAGCTTGTTCCAAAGCTTTCTCATCATTAATCGTGATGAAATTGCCCAGTGCTGCTTCCCGTTCTTGAATATCTGTCAAGGTTTCCTGGGTCAATTCTTCAACTGAAATCTCTTTTTTGACCAAAAGCTCGTGTAATTGGTCGATGGTTTGTTCTTGCAATCTCATTAATTGCTGCCTCCCTCTTCGAAAATGGCTGGAACTTTGATGAAGCCCTTGTCTTTTTCAGGTACATTTTCAAATAACTCTTCTCGATTCCATCCCGCTTGGGCTTGGTCTTCACGAAGAACGTTAACCTGGGTTACAACTGAGGATGTCACAGCAACCCCGTCTGTATCCAATTCATTTAACATTTCAACCATATCGACAATCTTAGTAAGATCCGTCGCAAACTTCTCTGTCTCTTCCGCAGTGAAGGCTAATTTTGATAGATTGGCCACATGAGCCACTTCTTGATGTGAAATCTTCATTCTGTCTCCTTTAAGGTTCCATGTAAATCTTCCTTATTTTACCACATTTCAGGCGTGAAAAATAGGTTGAGACAAAAATCTCAACCTTCCTATTTTAAATAGTATAATCCCGTTGATGCAGTGGTTGATTGGTGTTTTCAGCACTTTTCAAGTCTGAAAACAACCTAATCAACGTTGACATGAGCTCCGTTCATGTCATCTATAAACGCTATAGGCATTCACCATGACTTTAGACCGGAGGTGATACAAACAGTCTGTGAAGAGACTGTTTATACCTGAGCCCAACAATAAAAAGAGCGGGGTCGATTTGGGGATAAATCGTTTTAGCTTACAACTTGAAATAATGACTTGTAACGAACATTTTTTTGCGAAAATTGTTCTGGCCGACTCTCTATTTTAAAACTCCAATTCCGCGGATGAAAGCAACTGGGCTCCCAAAACATTTTTCATATGCTCCAGGGCAAATTGGTGCTGCTCGTCGGTGATGCTAGCTACTGCATCCGTGACAATTTCAATCTTATAACCTTTTTGGTAGGCATCGATAGCTGTGTGGAGCACACAGATGTCTGTGAGCACCCCTGTCAAAACCAGAGTATCAACCTTACGTTCCCGCAAATAGATGTCCAGCATCGTGCCTGCAAAGGCAGAGTAATAATGCTTGTCCATCCAGAAAACGCGGTCAGATTCCTGGTGCTCTTCAAAAAATTCTTTAGACGGTCCGTACAGAAAGCGTCCTTCAGTCCCACGAATATTATGAGGCGGGAAAAGTTGGCTTTCCGGATGATGGGTGTCTCCTTCCAAATGCTCATCGATCATGAAGAAGACATAACCTCCAGCCTCCCAAGCCTTTTGACTGACAGTTGCCATGGCTTCTGAAATGGCTTGCGCTGGTCGACCTGCCGTTAGCTTTCCGTCGCATGCCACAAAATCCCTTGTAAAATCAATGGATAAGACTGCTTTGGTCATTAAAACTCTCTTTTCTTAATTTCTTCAAAAACATCCGGAATCAAAACTTTGAGATAAGTCCCTTTCATACCGAGAGAGCGGCTCTCGATGACACCGGCTGATTCTAATTTCCGAAGGGCATTGACAATAACACTTCGGGTAATTCCAATTCGGTCTGCGACAACGGACGCTGTCAATTGACCTTCACTCCCCCCCAATTCTTCCAAGATAGCAGACACAGCCCGCAATTCAGAATAGGAAAGGGTATTGACCGCCATGCTCACCGTAGTGCGACGGCGGATATTCTCTTCGTCAATTTCCCGTTGGCGGTTAAGCATCTGCAAGCCTACTACTGTGCTGGCTATTTCAACCAAAATCAAGTCATCCTCGTTAAAAGGCTGATCGTTCCGCCAAATGATCAAGGAACCCAAACGAATACCTGTGATATGGATAGGCGCAACCGTCGTCACCCCATCAGGATAATTCTCTTTGGTCTCAACTGGATAAATCGACAAATCTGAATTCACATCTAGGTTTGCCTCGGTTTGATACACAAAACTAGCTTCCTTAGCATAGACTTCCGGAAGTTTACGGCTTTCAAAGAAACCCTCTACCCGGTCATTATTTGTCTTATAGCGCATAAAATAGCCAAGTAAATCACCTTGGCTATTAATGATACAGGAATTACAATCAATGATTTCCGACAAGCGCTGAGCAATCGATGCAAAAGGCATCTCATCATGGGATTGCTCATAGGATCCCTTCAAAATAGAAGTAATCCTTGTCGTTTTTTGCAATAACGTTGCCATAGTTCACCTCATTATTCTTTTCCTATTGTATCAGAATTTTCTAAATAATGGAAACTAATAACGATATTGGGTTAAAAATCTCTCCATTTTTTCTTGAACCTGGACCAGCTCTTCTACTCGAGGGAGGTAAACAATGCGGAAATGATCTGGTTCTTTCCAGTTAAAGCCCCGTCCATGCACGAGCAATACCTTCTCTTGCTTCAAAAAGTCTAGAACGAACTGTTCATCATCATCAATCTTATACATATTCCGATCGATTTTAGGGAAGAGATAGAGACCAGCACTCGGTTTAACTGCTGACAAGCCTGGGATCGCATTCACGGCCTCGTACATAAAATTCCGCTGTTCATAGATGCGTCCCCCTGGCAAAAGCAACTCATCAACAGACTGATAGCCTCCCAATGACGTTTGCACTACCTGCTGGGCGAGAACATTGGAGCAGAGGCGCATATTGGCCAACATGTTTAGACCCTCAATATATCCCCGCACATGCTTCTTCTCACCGGATAAAACCATCCAGCCCACACGGAATCCAGCAATGCGATGAGACTTGGACAAACCATTCATGCTGACACAGAATAGATCGGGTGCCAAACTGGCAATGGCGATATGTTCCTTCCCATCCATGACCAAGCGATCGTAAATTTCATCCGCATAAATAATCAAATTGTGTTCACGCGCAATTTGAACAATATCCTCCAGCACCTCCCGTGGATAAAGAGATCCTGTGGGATTATTCGGGTTGATGACTACAATAGCCTTTGTTCGTTCCGTGATCTTAGAGCGAATATCCTGCATATCTGGATACCAGTTCGCTTCCTCATCACAGAGATAATGGACAGGGGTTCCGCCCCCCAGACTAACTGCCGCAGTCCAGAGAGGATAGTCCGGCATCGGAATCAAGACCTCATCACCATTATCCAAAAGACCCTGCATGGACATCACAATCAGCTCACTAACCCCGTTCCCAATGAAAATATCTTCGATGTCCACATCGGGGATGCCCTTGAGCTGGGAATACTGCATGACTGCTTTCCGCGCCGAAAAGATCCCCTTTGAATCAGAATAGCCTTCACTGTTTCGAGCATTCAAAATCAAATCTTGAATAACTTCATCCGGAGCTTTAAAATCAAACTCGGCAGGATTTCCCGTATTCAAGCGCAGTATCTGTTCTCCATTAGCCCTCATCCGCATAGCCTCTTCCAAAACTGGTCCCCGAATGTCATAGGCTACATGTTCCAATTTCTGCGACTTTTCAAAAAACCTCATATATCACTCCTCCTTACTGAATTTTATTATACCTTTTTCTGAGACAAAAAAGAATTGGAGATACTTCACCCCAATTCTTCACGCTTATTGTTTATTTAATTGGATTCTCTTTTCGATAAGTCCTCATGCGGTCCCGCAAATCAAACATCTTTCCAACAGATGGCAAACTCATGCCTTCTGACCATTTTTCCCAAGTATTCTGCGTGATTTTCAAAACTAATAACAATTCAGATTCATTAAATTTGTAATCTTTCTGAAACTCTGCTATTTCATTAAGAAACTTCTGTGCCCGTTCAAGGTCTTCAGCAGTCCACTCGCGTGTACTCTTACGGCCCAAGCGACGTTGACGAATTTCTTCCTTCCGGTGACGAATTTCTTCCCTTAGCTTCTCAGGCTTGTCACTTTCCATGAAAGAAACAATTTTTTCAATAGATTTTGGATTTGGAAAACTGCGGCCATATTTCCATGAAAAATAAGTGTCCATGGATACATCCATTTCCTTACTAAACTCATGAATGGACGCACCAATATTCAACCGTAACGCCTCGATATCCTTAACTAAATATTCCTTGTCTTTTTTGGCATATTCGCGAAAATTCGATTCTACCATTTTAGACAACCTCCCTAACTATAATATAACTTCTTATCAGTGTAGCATATTCACGACCAGTTTAAAAGGGTACTACACTATTTTTTTACAAAAAAATTACACGAATAACCCAAAATGTTCCATCAGACTATTTCCTGGTTATTGAAAAACGAAGAGGGCCGGATATCCATCCAAGCCCTTTTCAAATTATCCTTCGCCTTCTTTCTCAGTAAGAAGCCGCTCCTTTTCTTCAACCATTTCTTTTACTAAACGGTAAATCACCGCAAAAATTGGCGTAAAGAAAATCATTCCAACCAAGCCAAAAAGATTTCCACCAACCAAGGCCGCAGCTAAGGTAAATAGACTCGGCAAGCCGACTTGTGAACCAACCACGCGTGGATAAATCAAATTACCCTCGACCAATTGAACCAGTTGGAAGACCACAATGGATAGAAGGGCTTGCCAAGGACTAATGGTAAAGATAAAGACCGCTCCCAATCCACAGGCGGCAAAAGGGCCAATATAAGGTATAAAGGAAAGGACTCCCGCCAGCACTCCCGTCATGGAAGCATAGGGTAAACCCGCCAAACTATAGGCTCCAAAAACCAGGAAACCGATAATAAAGGCCTCTATCAACTGCCCCATCAAGAAACCATCATAGGTTTCCACCATCACTGAACCAACATAGCGGAGACGATCACCAACTTTCTTAGGAAGGGTCACATCCAAGATCCGATTGGTGATGGAAGCCAGGTGTTCCTTACTGCCCAACATCGCAAACATGAGGAAGAGAGCCATCATAACCGTAAAGACATTGCCCAAAATCCCTGAAAGATTCCCTGTCAAATTGGTCAAGAACTGAGCACCCTTATTGATTAAGCCGCTATCTGTTAAATAAGAAGAGATGTCTGTCAACTGTTCAGAGTTGAGCAAACCTGTTGAAGCCAGCCAGGAACCAATCTGAGGAATAACCGTCTGTATCGTATGTCCCAAACGACTAACGGAGACCGCCAGTGTTGGTACAATAATCGCTACGACTCCAGTCACAATGAAGAGGAAAAGAAGGAGAACCAAGCTGATTGCTAGAGACCGAAGCAAGCCTTTAGAAACCTTCCACTGCTTCAATTTACCCTCAATCTTCTTCATGGGAACATTAAATACAAAGGCCAGGCCCGCTCCAATCAAAATCGGAGAAAAAACACCCAGAAGGTACTGGAAACCTTGCCAAAGATTTGCAACATAGAGAACAAAGGCCAGACAGATGGCCGCAAAGACAATAGAACGAATGTCTTGTCGATTTTTATCAGTCATTAACTTTTTCATAATGTTCCCATTATAGCAGAGTCTCCTCCATCTGCCAAGCCAGTCTTCCCATTATCTACAGCATCCCTTGCAATTCTTTGGCCAAACGAGCATAACCCGCTACAGTTAGATGTAAGCCGTCCGTTGTGCAGTCCTCCCGCAGTTGTCCCAACTCGTTTCGTAGACAGGTCCCCACATCTACAAATTCCACCTGAGGATAACGTAGGGCCAATTCTTGATAGGCTTGATTCATCTGATCAATTGCCCGATTTGTCCGTGTATAGAGGGTCCCCTTGGTTTCCAGACTTTCATATACAGGTAAAATGGAAAGCAGCTTGATTTCCACTAATGGGAAGTCATGTTGCAAAAGGTAGAGTAGCTGCTCAAGATTAGCCAAGGTCTGCTCAAAGGGCACTTCTTTTCCTAAATCATTGGTCCCGATTAACAATACAATCGTCTCCAAATTTTCCCCAAAAAAATGAAGCTGGCGATGCTCCAATAATTGGCTAGATTGGTAACCACGGATCCCTCGGTTGACAATGGTCTTGGTCGTGTCCAAAAGCTCCGCTAAAGGGAAATACTCCACAATCGAATCTCCAGCAAAAATCACTTGAGGATCCTTCAAGCAGAGAGTATTCAAATCCCTGTATTTATTTTGGATGTTAGCCTGCTCCTTGAGCAACCAGCTTTCTAATAATTGAACAGCCATTCAAATCTCCTTTACAAAAAAAAGGCCTACCGGTACAACTATCCGACTAGACCCATCTCTACGCGCGTTTGACACCCTGTCCAAATTGACAGTGGGCATTTTGAGGCAGAAAACCCTCCAAAGTAAGAGAGGAGAGATCTCCTAAGATTTTCCCGTTCTGAACAAGGGCTAAGGAATGATACTGTTGGAGGTAGTCTCCACACTCTTCACACCAGCGTTCTTCGCCTTCCTTCCAAAAGGCGGCCATGGTCTCTCCCTCACGTCGAATCTCTGGGTATTGCTGCTTATACTGGCGGCACTTTTCCTCAAAGTATGTAAGGGCTTGTGTATATTTTTTAAATGTTTCTCTGTGGATTGTATCTTCCTGCCAGTCATCTGTTAACCACCAAGGCTCACAATCACCGTATAATTCTACTACTTGGTACATAAGCTGATTCCCCTTATTTAGAAGATATTATACACAATTTCAACTGGGAATGAAAGGATTTAAACTTAAAAAAAGGCCGGTTCAAAACCGACCTTTCATAAACGGATTAATCTACTGTCATATCTTCGACAATGGTTTCTTTTTCCACTTCCAATTCTGGAGCCATTAAGTCTTCAATGGTTTCAATTTCATTGACTGCTTTCGGTTCCAAGTTGCGGTAACGGGCCATCCCTGTACCAGCAGGAATAATCTTACCGATGATAACATTTTCCTTAAGTCCAAGAAGATGGTCTTTCTTACCACGGATAGCCGCATCTGTAAGAACACGGGTTGTCTCCTGGAAGGAAGCCGCAGATAGGAAGGAGTTGGTTTCCAAGGAAGCCTTGGTGATTCCCATCAAGACTGGACGTGCTGTCGCTGGGACTCCACCAGAAATCAAGACATCACGGTTGGCATCGGTGAAGTCTGTAATATCCATAAGTGTTCCCATCAGAAGGTCTGTATCACCTGGATCCATAACCCGTACTTTACGGATCATTTGACGAACCATTACCTCGATGTGTTTGTCGCCGATTTCTACCCCTTGGCTGCGGTAAACTTTTTGAACCTCTGCCAAGAGATAGGTTTCAACGGAAAGAACATCCCGAACCGCAAGCAAGTGTTTAGGCTGGATTGAACCTTCAGTAAGAGCCGCACCACGTGCTACGTGGTCTCCAACTTCAACCTTCATACGGGCTGTAAATGGAACCACATATTCGCCCTTACCAAGTTCTCCTTCAACAAAGACTTTCTTAGTCCGTGTTGAAGCATCTTCTTCAATCGCCACAACTTCACCCTTGACTTCAGTAATAACAGCTTCCCCTTTTGGATTCCGTGCCTCAAAGATTTCTTGGACACGAGGAAGACCTTGGGTGATATCGGTATTGGAAGCAACCCCTCCTGTGTGGAAGGTCCGCATGGTCAACTGAGTACCCGGTTCACCGATGGATTGAGCGGCGATAGTACCGACTGCCTCACCAACTTCGACGGCATCACCGGTAGCCAAGTTGATTCCGTAACAATGACGGCAGACACCATGACGGGTGTTACATGTAAAGACAGAACGAATGGTTACTTCTTCAACGCCAGCTGCAATAATAGCACGAGCCATGTCTTCTGTAATCAAGACATCTGGACCGGCCAAGACTTCTCCTGTTTCAGGATGCTTGATGGTTTTCTTAGTATAACGACCAGCTAAGCGTTCTTCCAAGGATTCAATCATTTCCTTACCGTCTGTAATCGAACGAATCAAGAGACCTCGATCAGTACCACAGTCGTCTTCACGGATAATGACATCTTGCGCAACGTCAACCAAACGACGGGTCAAGTAACCTGAATCGGCAGTCTTCAAGGCCGTATCGGTCATACCCTTACGCGCACCGTGAGTGGAGAAGAACATTTCCAAGACAGACAAACCTTCACGGAAGTTAGACAAGATTGGCAATTCCATGATCCGTCCGTTCGGAGCAGCCATCAAACCACGCATACCCGCCAACTGGGAGAAGTTGGAGATGTTACCACGGGCACCAGAGTCCATCATCATAACGATCGGGTTCTTTGGATCTTGACTAGCAGTCAATTCGTTCTCCAAACGCTCTTTGGCTGCACGCCACTCGCCCGTAACCGCATTGTACCGCTCATCATCGGTAATCATACCCCGGCGGAACTGTTTAGAGATTTGTTCAACGCGTTCATGTGAAGCTTCAATAATCTCTTCCTTATTCGCAATAACTGGGATGTCGGCAATCCCCACAGTCAAACCAGCCAAGGTTGAGTGGTAGTAACCCAAATCTTTCAGACGGTCCAAAAGTGCAGATGTTTCTGTTGTCCGGAAACGTTTAAAGATTTCAGCGATGATGTTCCCCAGATTTTTCTTCTTGAATGGAACGTTCAATTCTAGTTCTGCCAAGACAGCATGAATATCCTGACCTGGTTCCAAGAAGTATTTATCCGGCACACCATTGACCAAATTATCATTGTTTGGCTCTTGCAAGTAAGGCAATTCTGCTGGCATGATGGCATTAAACAAGATCTTACCAACAGTCGTAATCATAATCTTACCTTGTTGGTTTTCAGTCCATGGTTTGTTCAACTGATCGGTTGCAATCCCAACCCGTGTGTGAACATGGACCAAACCATTGCGCCAAGCCATGACTGCTTCGTCCGCATCCTTGAAGATCATGCCTTCACCTTCACGACCGGCTTCTTCCATGGTCAGGTAGTAGTTCCCCAAAACCATATCCTGAGATGGGGTAACAACTGGTTTACCATCTTTTGGATTCAAGATGTGCTCAGCAGCCAACATCAAGATACGAGCCTCAGCTTGTGCTTCCTCAGATAACGGAACGTGGATCGCCATTTGGTCCCCGTCAAAGTCGGCATTATAGGCCTCACAGACAAGTGGGTGCAGACGAATCGCCTTCCCATCGATTAGAACTGGCTCAAAGGCCTGAATCCCCAAACGGTGAAGGGTTGGTGCGCGGTTCAGCAGAACCGGATGTTCTTTGATAACTTCCTCAAGAATGTCCCAGATACGCTCATCGCCACGTTCAACCAATTTCTTAGCAGCCTTCACGTTTTGCACAATATCACGGGCCACAATTTCCCGCATTACAAATGGCTTAAAGAGCTCAATCGCCATTTCACGTGGAACACCACATTGATACATTTTAAGAGTTGGACCAACCGCGATTACGGAACGACCCGAGAAGTCTACCCGTTTACCAAGCAAGTTTTGACGGAAACGCCCTTGTTTCCCTTTCAGCATGTGGCTCAAAGATTTCAATGGACGGCTTCCTGGTCCAGTAATTGGACGACCACGACGACCGTTATCGATCAAGGCATCAACCGCTTCTTGCAACATCCGTTTTTCATTTTGAACAATGATTCCTGGTGCGTTCAGCTCCAAGAGACGTGCCAAACGGTTGTTCCGGTTGATAACTCGACGGTAAAGGTCGTTCAGGTCAGAGGCCGCAAAACGTCCACCATCCAATTGAACCATCGGACGAAGATCTGGTGGGATAACCGGAAGGATGTTGAGAATCATCCATTCCGGTTTATTACCAGACTTGTGGAAAGCATCCAAGACGTCCAAACGACGGACAGCCTTGACCCGTTTTTGCCCTGTTGCAGACTTCAGTTCTGCTTTCAACTCTTTAATTTCTGCTTCCAAATCTACTTGTTTCAACAAGTCCTGGATAGCTTCTGCTCCCATTTTTGCGACGAAGGAGCCTGAACCATAACGACGAAGATTTTCCCGGTACTCGCGTTCAGTCATGATGGACTTGTGCTCTAATGGCGTTTCTTTCGGATCAATCACCACATAGGCCGCGAAGTAGATGACTTCCTCCAAGGCCCGTGGGCTCATATCCAAGGTTAAGCCCATTCGGCTTGGGATACCCTTGAAATACCAGATGTGAGACACTGGTGCTTTCAATTCAATATGCCCCATGCGTTCCCGACGCACTTTGGCATGCGTCACTTCTACCCCACAGCGGTCACAGATGATGCCTTTGTAACGGAGCCGTTTGTATTTGCCACAGGCACACTCCCAGTCCTTAGTTGGACCAAAGATAACCTCATCAAAAAGTCCTTCCCGCTCCGGTTTTAGGGTCCGGTAGTTAATGGTTTCCGGCTTTTTGACTTCTCCGTAAGACCATGAACGGACCTTACTTGGAGAAGCGAGTGTGATTTGCATACTTTTAAAACGATTTACATCAACCACTCTATCTTACCTTTCTTTTTTGGTTCACTTATTTTGATTCTTCTGCGTCAAAAGCCTCTTTTGCTTCTTTCGCAGCTTTTTCACGTGCTTTTTCCAAATCATCAACATGGATGATATCGTCATCATCACCCTCGTCCAGATCACGCAATTCTACTTCTTGATCATCCTCATCTAGGACACGCATATCAAGACCAAGAGATTGCAATTCTTTGACAAGAACGCGGAAGGATTCCGGAACACCCGGTTTTGGAATTGGTTTACCTTTGGTAATCGCTTCATAGGCCTTAAGACGTCCGTTTACATCGTCTGATTTGTAGGTCAAAATTTCTTGAAGGACGTTGGATGCGCCATAGGCTTCGAGAGCCCAAACCTCCATCTCACCGAACCGTTGTCCACCAAATTGAGCTTTACCACCCAATGGTTGTTGCGTAACCATAGAGTATGGTCCAACAGAACGAGCGTGAAGTTTATCGTCAACCATGTGGTGAAGCTTGATCATGTACATGACCCCAACAGAAACACGGTTGTCAAATGGCTCACCAGTGCGACCATCGTAAAGAATGGTTTTGGCATCTGAGTCCATTCCAGCTTCACGAACCGTATCCCAAAGGTCTTCTGAACTTGCTCCATCGAAAACTGGTGTTGCGATGTGAATACCTAAGTTACGAGCGGCCATACCAAGGTGAAGTTCCATAACCTGACCGATGTTCATCCGTGATGGCACCCCAAGTGGATTCAACATGATGTCAACTGGAGTTCCATCTGGCAAATATGGCATATCTTCCACTGGAACAATACGGGATACAACCCCTTTGTTTCCGTGGCGTCCGGCCATCTTATCCCCAACCTTGATTTTCCGTTTTTGAGCGATATAGACACGCACCAACATATTGACACCGGATTGCAACTCATCACCGTTTGCACGGGTAAAGATTTTAACGTCTCGAACAACTCCATCCGCTCCGTGTGGTACACGAAGAGAGGTGTCACGAACTTCACGAGATTTGTCTCCAAAGATGGCATGAAGCAGGCGTTCTTCTGCTGAAAGGTCTTTTTCTCCTTTTGGAGTCACCTTACCAACCAAGATGTCTCCTTCTTTCACCTCTGCCCCGATACGGACAATTCCCATTTCATCCAAATGGCTAAGAGCGTCTGGTCCAACGTTTGGAATTTCGCGTGTAATTTCTTCAGGGCCTAACTTGGTATCACGAGTTTCTGACTCGTATTCTTCCAAATGCACGGAAGTATAGACATCGTCTTTGACCAAGCGCTCGCTCATGATAACCGCATCCTCGAAGTTGTAACCTTCCCAGGTCATGTAGGCCACGATAGGGTTTTGTCCTAGGGCAATTTCCCCATTTTCCATGGATGGTCCATCGGCGATGAAATCGCCTTTCTCAACCTTATCACCCAACTTAACCAAGGTGCGTTGATTGTAGGCCGTACCAGAGTTGGAACGACGGAATTTTGTAATTTTATAAACGTCAAGGGATCCATCTTCACGGCGAACTTCAACACGATCAGCATCGGCATAGGTAACAGTACCGTCGTGGTTGGCAATGACTGCAGCTCCTGAATCGTGGGCCACTTGATATTCCATACCGGTTCCAACGTAAGGAGCTTTCGGATCAATCAATGGCACCGCTTGCCGTTGCATGTTAGCCCCCATCAAGGCACGGTTGGAGTCGTCGTTTTCCAAGAAAGGAATACATGCAGTCGCTACCGCAACGACCTGTTTCGGTGAAACATCCATAAAGTCTACAGAGCTCGCTGCATACTCTTGGTTATTCCCGCGGTGACGTCCCATAACGATATCTGTTGTGAAATGTCCTTCTGCATCCAATGGAGAGTTCGATTGAGCCACAATGTACTCATCTTCTTCATCGGCAGTTAACCAAACAATCTCGTTGGTTACCAAGCCTTTTTCACGGTCTACGCGACGGTATGGAGTTTGAATGAAACCATACTTATTCAAGTGACCATAGGAAGCCAAGTTGTTGATCAAACCAATGTTTGGTCCCTCAGGAGTCTCGATTGGACACATCCGACCGTAATGAGTTGCGTGCACGTCCCGAACCTCGTAACCCGCACGGTCACGTGTCAAACCACCAGGTCCTAAGGCAGACAAACGACGTTTGTGAGACAACTCAGACAAGGGGTTGTGTTGGTCCATGAACTGGGACAATTGAGAAGATCCAAAGAATTCTTTAATGGCCGCAGTTACTGGACGGATGTTGATGATTTGTTGTGGAGTTAGAGCTTCGTTGTCTTGAACACTCATACGCTCACGGACATTTCGCTCCATCCGAGACAAACCAAGACGCACTTGGTTGGCCAAAAGTTCACCTACCGTCCGAATCCGGCGGTTTCCAAGGTGATCAATGTCATCAATTCGACCCATTCCCTCAGAAAGATTGAGGAAGTAGCTCATCTCAGCCAAAATATCTGCTGGCGTTACGGTGCGAACCTTCTCGTCTGGGTTCCCATTTCCGATAATGGTCACCACACGATCTGGGTCTACTGGGGATACAACCTTGAATTTTTGAAGTACAACAGGTTCTGTCAAGACTGCTGAATCATTTGGAATGTAGACAATCTTATTAAGATCCCCATCCAATTGAGGCGTCAATTGCTCAATTAATTCACGCGTCATCACTGTCCCAGCTTCCACAAGGATTTCTCCTGTTTCGGCATCGACCAACGGCTCAGCCAAGGTTTGGTTCAAGAGGCGTGTTTTAACGTTAAGCTTCTTGTTGATCTTATAACGTCCGACTGCTGCTAAATCATACCGACGTGGATCAAAGAAGCGAGCAATCAAGAGGCTACGAGAGGATTCCGCCGTTTTTGGTTCTCCTGGACGCAAGCGCTCATAAATCTCTTTAAGAGCTTCGTCTGTCCGTGAATCCATTGGATTTTTATGGACATCTTTTTCCAAACTGTTGCGAACCAAAGGACTATCTCCAAAAATATCGATAATTTCATCATCTCCAGAGAAGCCTAGTGCCCGCACAAGTGTTGTAAATGGAATCTTGCGAGTCCGGTCAATCCGTGTATAGGCGATATCTTTGGAGTCCGTTTCCAATTCCAACCAAGCGCCCCGGTTAGGGATTACGGTAGAACCGTAGCCAACTTTTCCATTTTTATCGACTTTGTCATTGAAGTAAACACCTGGTGAACGTACCAACTGAGAAACGATGATTCGCTCCGCACCATTGATGATAAAGGTTCCCATCTCGGTCATCATTGGGAAGTCTCCAAAAAAGACTTCTTGCGTTTTAATTTCGCCAGTTTCCTTGTTCACAAGACGGAAGGTTACAAAAATAGGAGCAGAAAGATTGGCGTCGTGGGCGCGTGCTTCTTCTAAGGTATATTTTGGCTCCCGCAATTCGTATCCAACAAACTCCAATTCCATGGTATCCGTGAAGTTTGAAATAGGAAGTACATCTTGGAATACTTCTTTCAAACCATGGTCTAGGAATTCTTTAAATGAGTCTGTTTGAATTTCAATCAGATTTGGTAAGTCAAGAACTTCTTTGATTCTTGAAAAACTACGACGTGTACGGTGTTTCCCGTACTGAACTTCATGTCCTGCCAAGTTGTTAACTCCTTCTTTTTATTGAACGCAAGCCTGTGTCCCGGCCGCTTCCCCATTGCCCTTTTTAATTTTTAGAAAATTTAAAAATAGATTACATTTTTTAAGAAAACTAAAATTAGACACAAAAAGAGCAGCTAAATCGACTCGTTTTCGGAATGATTTAACTGCTGTAGGTTTCCTACTGGACAAGATTTCAGTAGAAAACAAACGACAACTGATTCAAACTATTGTAGCACAAATGGAATGAGAAAACAAGTGGCGAAATCCGTCGTATTTTTCTATACAACTGCCGATCTCGTCCACTAATCACCTAGTAACCACGAAGATTGTTAAACTAAATCGCCTCCTTAGCTGCTTATTCATTAAAATAGATATAAGAAACGGTTCCTTGTGCCGTCGTTGGATCAAAAAAACCACGATAGTTGGCAATGGACAGATTGCCGTTAAAATTAGACTCATACACTTGTATAGAGGTCTCTGATTCTACTTCAACCACGAGAGCAACATGACCATAACCTCCATCATTCCAACATGCAATCGCTCCAGGTTTCGGAGTCGTGCCGACTTCAAACCCAGACTGACTAGCACTTGCAGCCCATTGCCCGGCATTTCCCCACCAATCTCCTACCCAAGGAGCCATGACCTTTACACCCCAGGTACATTGACCTGTCGGATAACTTCCAGAGGTGTTGTAATTGAATGTCGGAACAATAGCTGTTGGTTTTTCTTCTTCAATTTCCTTATCCGATTCTCTTTCATTATCCGATTTTGGATCTTCACTATCCGTAAGGGATTTCTTGTTTACACTTCCCGTCTCTTCCGTTGCCTCAGAATTTCCCTTGGCTTCCTTTTCTTCTTCTGAATCCTCGTCGGCTTTAGAGCCCGTTTTCTGTTCCTTTTTTTCTTTGCTATTAGATTTATCCTCAGCTTGAACGGTATCCCCCACTAAGAATTGTATATTCAAGACCCGTCCAAGAACTTCTCTAGACTCTTCTTTAGTCCCGACAAAAAGCCCTGTTCCAAGAACAAAACTTGATAATAAGACTGTTCCCGTCTTTTTCCATATTAATGTTGGTTTATTCGATTTATTGTTCTTTAAAATAACGATACGTTTACGACCTTCCTTTTTAGTTTCCCTCATTAAAACAAGGGGAACTAAAATTATTCTTAAAGTTTTATTATAGAAAACTTAAACTAGCAGATATTGTACTCACCAAAATAGTCACTAACGCAAATTAAAAGAGGGGGAAACCCGCCTCTTCCAATCTTACACTCATTACATTTTAAAATCTGAATGTGTTAATCCTCTTCACCGAACCCCTAGTTCTGTCTTCATCGGATTACCTCTTCAGATTTCGAACTATTTCGAGTATTATTTCTTGCTCATATAAGTCTTCCCAAATTATTCATACCTAACTTAAAAACCTTCCAGAAACCGTATTGATCACAGGGTTTCTGGAAGGTTTTGCTTTTCACCCATTGGGTGAAACATTCGACTAGACAAAAAAGGATTTCCCCTTTAT